>SKLO01000066.1 GCA_007123195.1 Verrucomicrobiales bacterium
CCCTGGCACGGGGCCGGGACGGCGCGGTGGTCTGGTGCGCTCCGGTCGGAACAAGGTCAGGCGCCGACCTGGGCACGGGCCTCGTCGGCGAGGGCGGTCGAAAGGTAGCGTTCGCCGGTGGAGCAGCCGATGGTGACGATCAGCTTGCCCTTGTTCTCCGGGCGGGCGGCCACCTGCAGGGCGGCCTGCACGTTGGCACCGCTGGAAATGCCTGCCAGGATGCCCTCCTCGGCAGCCAGCCGGCGGGCCATGGCGAAGGCGTCGTCATTGGACACCTTGATGCACTCGTCGACACAGGCGAGTTCGAGGTTCTTCGGCACAAAACCGGCTCCGGTGCCTTGGATCTTGTGGGGTCCCGGGGTCGGGGTCTCGCCGGCCATGGTCTGGCTGATGACGGGCGAGTCGGTGGGTTCGACGGCGATGGCCTTGAAGTCGGGGTTGCGTTGCTTGATGACCCGGGAGATGCCGGTGATGCTGCCGCCCGTGCCGACGGCGGCGACCAGGATGTCGACCTTGCCGTCGGTGTCGTCCCAGATTTCCTCAGCGGTGGTCTTGGCGTGGATCTCCGGGTTGGCGGGGTTTTCGAACTGTTGGGGCATCCAGGCGTTCGGGGTGCTTTCCACCAACTCGGTGGCCTTCTCGATCGCGCCCTTCATGCCCTTGGGACCCGGGGTCAGGACCAGTTCGGCGCCAAGCAGGGCCAGCAGGGTGCGGCGCTCGAGGCTCATGGTCTCCGGCATGGTGAGGATCAGCCGGTAACCGCGCGAGGCGGCGACGAAGGCGAGGGCGATGCCGGTGTTGCCGCTGGTGGGTTCGATGATGACGGTGTCCTTCTTGAGTCGTCCGTCGCGTTCGGCAGCCTCGATCATGGCCATGCCGATGCGGTCCTTGACGCTGCCGAGAGGATTGAAGAATTCACACTTCAACGCAATGGTCGCATCGACGCCGGCGGCGACGTGGTTGAGTTTGACGAGAGGCGTCCGGCCTACGGTTTCGACGATGTTCTGGTAGATTTGGCCCATGGTGGTTGGCAGTGGATTGGGTTTTGTCGCGGAGCAGTCGACGGGCGCCCTGGCAGCGGTCGGCGGTCGCCCGGCGGGGACACGAGGTCTGGTGTGAGGTGTCATAGTTGATTCCCGGTCGGATTCAAACCTTTTTCGCCGGGCGGCGGGTTGAATTGTTCTTGAGAACAGTGGCGAAGGGGGGGAGTTGTTGCGACCTCGTCGGCCCGGCTTGTGGCGGCCGGGCCGGGGTGGTAGAACAGGATCATGGCTGACATCCTGAATGATGAACAAGTGGACGCCGCCCTGCAGCGGTTGCCGGAGTGGCGGCGCGAGCAGGGCATGCTCCGAAGACGGGTGGACGCGGGCTCGTTCCTCGAGGCGATCGGGTTGGTCAACCGGATCGCGGCGCTGGCCGAGCGGGCCGACCATCATCCCGACATCGACATCCGCTGGCGCAGGCTTGAGCTGGGTCTGGTGACCCACAGCGCCGGTGGAATCACTGCCAAAGACCTGAGCCTGGCCGGCGAGATTGAGCAAACGATCGCATGATCACGACCTGCCCGCGTTCTGTTCCCCCTGCCGGCCACCACAGGCCCCATCGTGCCCATGTGCCGCACCGCTGGCCGGCGTGGGCGATGGTGGCTGTGCTGCTGTTTCTGGCGCCACCGGACCGCGCCGTCGCTGACCCCGTGGCGCTGCGGTTGCAAACCGGGGCCGAGCGGCTGGTCGCGGAGGACTGGCTGGTGTTGCGGGGCAAGCGCGTGGCGTTGATCACCAACCACACCGGAATGGTCGACGATCGTCATTTGGCCGACCTCATGCAGGCCGCGCCCGAGATCGAGCTGGTGGCCTTGTTCGGGCCCGAGCACGGTATCCGCGGCGACGCGCCGGCCGGTGCCCGGGTCGAGGACGAGGTGGATTCCGCCACCGGGGTGCCGGTTTACAGCCTGTATGGCGCCGAGCGCCGGCTCGATCCGGCCCGGCTCCGGCAACTCGGGGCCGAGGTGCTGGTGTTCGACATCCAGGACGTGGGGGCCCGGTTCTACACCTACATCTCGACCATGGGCTACGGCATGCAGGCCGCCGCCGCGGCCGGCATTCCAATGGTCATTCTCGACCGTCCGAACCCGCTTGGCGGCGAACTGGTCGAGGGGCCGGTGCTGCGACGCGGGATGGAATCGTTCGTCGGTCGTTACCCGATTCCGGTGGTGCATGGCCTGACGGTGGGTGAACTGGCGGCGATGATTCAAGGCGAGCGCTGGCTGCCGGGGCTGGAATCGCTGCAGCTGGAGGTGGTCGGGATGACCGGTTGGCGCCGCGAGCTGAGGTGGCCGCAGCTGGGACGTGTTTGGCGGCCACCCAGTCCCAACCTGCCGGATTGGCAGACGACCCTGGTGTATCCCGGCATTTGCCTGTTGGAAGGCACCGTGCTCAGCGAGGGACGCGGCACCCATCGGCCCTTTCTCCAGTGGGGTGCACCCTGGCTCGACCACACCGCGCTGGCGGCCAGTCTCAACGCCCGTTCGCTGCCGGGTGTGCGGTTCGAGCCGGTGGAATTCGAGCCGCGCGACCTGCCCGGCATGGCGATGAACCCGAAGTTCAGCGGTCAGATCGTGCGGGGGGTGGCGGTGGAGGTCACCGAAGCGGCGGCGGTCGAGCCGGTGAGCCTCGGCCTTCACCTGCTCGAGCTGGCCTGGGCCGCGGCGCCGGCCGACCAGCGCGACGGTTTTTTCCGCAGCGGCTTCTTCGCCCAACTGGCCGGCACCGGCGATCTTGAGGTCCGGCTGCGCGCCGGCGCGCCGGCGACCGACATCATGGCGGACTGGGCCGGGGAACTGGAGGCGTTTCGCGAGCGGCGCGGCCGTTACCTGCGCTACTCTGGTGCAGACCGTCCGGCAAACGGCGCGCGTGGTGGTCCCTGAGGCGGATCGTGGGCGGACCGGCCGCGCCGGTTCTGGCGGTGCCGTCGGTGGCGCACCGGCGGCAATCGGGAGTTGCCGCGGACCGCAACCCGGCGTAATGCCGTGCGGCTCCGAGTGTCGTAGCGGTCGGGGCGACCGGCGGTGCCGGCCCGGTACCATCCGTTGACAAGCTTCACGCCATCCACGTTGTATCCGTCATGAACATGAATTTCACCGATCCCATGGGGCGCTCCTTCGCCGCTCCCGCCAATTATCTGATTCCCACCGTGATTGAGTCCGAGGGCCGCATGGAGCGCGCCTACGACATTTACTCGCGGTTGTTGAAGGATCGCATCATCTTCATCGGCACGCCGATCGACGACCAGGTCTCCAACATCGTCATTGCCCAGCTGTTGTTCCTGCAGATGCAGGATCCGAAGAAGGACATCCACATCTACATCCACTCGCCCGGCGGCTCCGTCACCGCCGGCATGGCGATCTACGACACCATGCAGTTCGTCACCTGCGATGTGAACACCTACTGCATCGGCCTGGCCGCCAGCATGGGGGCGGTGCTGCTGTGCGCCGGCACCAAGGGCAAGCGCTACGCGCTGCCCAACTCGGACATCATGATCCACCAGGTCTCCGGTGGCGCCCAGGGCAGCGCCAGCGACGTCGAGCGAACGGTCGAGTTCATGTACAAGCTCAAGCGCCGGCTGAACAAAATCATCGCCGAGCACACCGGCCGCAGCATTGAGGACATCGAACGCGACAGCGACCGCGACTACTACATGACCGCCGCCGAAGCCTGCAAATACGGCATCGTTGACAAGGTACTGGAGAACAAGAAGGAACTCACGCCTACGCCCGACGACGGCGGCGAAACCGAAAGCAAGGATTCCAAGGCCGACGACAAATAGGTCGGCTTGGCCCCGGGGAGGGGTGCCGCCCTGTCACGCGTCACGCACCGCCGGGTGACGCATCGCCTTGTCCCTGCCTTCCGGGGGGCGCAGGGGCAAGCCGCTTGGGTTCAACACGCAGCCCGGCGGTGGTTGCACCGGCCCCGGGCGTCAGCTCGGCGATTGGGGGCTGGTTGGTTCAGGGGCCACCAGATCGACCAGTTGTTCGGGTTGGCTGAGGAAGTGGCGTGGCTGGAACGGGGCCAGGGCCTCGCGGGTGTTGGCGCCCCACAGCACCGCGGCGGCGGCAATGCCGGCCTTGGTCGCGGCCTGCACATCCCGGGTCTCGTCGCCGACGTAGAGGACCTCGCTGTGCTCGACCCTCAGTTGGCGGCGGATCCGCCGCAGCCGGGGTGCCTTGCCGAACAGCGGCGAGCCGGTTTCGATCACCCGGAAGTGCTCGACCATGCGGTGTTGTTCAAGGAACGCCATGATGGTCTGCTGCTCGTTGGACGACAGGATGCCGAGCGTGCAGCCGGCCTGGCGCAGTTGCCGGACGGTGTCATGGACACCGGGAAACGGTGACACCTCGTGGATGTGGCGGGCGAAATCGGCCTTGGCGGCGCGCATGATGCGGCTGCTGCGGATCAATCCGCCGAGGCGCTTCATGATCGCGCGGCTGTCGAGCTGGCGCAGCGCGACCGCCTGCTCGCGGGTCATCGGCTCCAGTCCGAACCGGCCGGCGACGCGGTTGAAGGTGTCAAATGACGTCGGCAGGCTGTCGGCAAGGGTGCCGTCGAAATCAAACAGGACGACGGGATACACAGGAACCATGGGTGGAGGTGACGACATCGGCGGCGCGGTAGCAATGGCAACGGGCATGGGCTTCGGCAAACGAAAACACGGCGGGCGGCAATCTGGTCAGGTCCGGGTCAGCTGGCGCCGCAGGATCTGGTGCAGCAGGACCAGGAACAAACCGATGAACACGACCATGGCCAGCGCGTTGGCAGCCAGCGTGCCGACTTCGTGGCCAAAGTAGACCTTGCGGGTGCCGAAGAACACGTTGTCGGTGGTCACCGGTTTGCGTTGGGGCGTCGGGCTGCCGTCGATGGTGCCGGGCTGGCGCCGGTAGTCGACCCGTTCCAGTTCGGCCTTGGTCACCAGGTCGCGCACCTTCTGGTTGACGAACAATTCCTCGGCGGTCACCGGGTCGTCGCGCCGTTCGGTCTGGAACGCCTCGGGATCGAACCGGTCCTGGCGCAACTGGCGGCGCAATTCCCGCAGTTTGCGCACCACTCCGCGGGGATCGTCCGCTTCGAGGCCGGAGACGATCGCCAGCGCCTGCTTGACCTGTTCGAGCCGCTCGAATTCGTCGTCGGTCAGGTCGGCGCCCTCCGGCAGGTCGATGAGCTTCTCGATCTGGTCCTGAAGCTGATTCTGGGTCTGGGTGACGGGATTGAGGTTGAACTGGCTGATCACCAGCGCCTCGTAGGACCATCGCAGGGGCATGAACTCACAGATGAACGGCACCCGCAGGCTGCTGGGCGGCAGTGGCACACCGGTCTCGGGCACCGATTGCTCGGACTCGACCCAGCGGGTGATGCTGTAGACGAAGTCGAGGTTGCGGTTCATCTCCTCGTATTTGATCAGCGCCCCGCCGAGGATGATCTGCGGGATCAGGATCAACGGGATGATGTTGAGCGCGGTCTTGGGGTCGGCCACCAGCGAGGACACGAACAGGCCGAGCGAAACCCCGACCAGCGAGGTCATGTAGGTCCAGAGCAGGTAGTGCCAGAACATGTCGCGCACGCCGAGGATGGCATTGCCGATGGCGACGAACAGGATGCACTGGATCAGGGCGAACACGCCGAGCGAGCTGAACTTGGCCAGCACGTAGAATGACGGCCGCACGCGCTCATTGAGTTCGCGGTTGAGCAGGGGCCGGTCGCGGACGACGTCGCCGGCGCTGTTGGTCAGGCCGAGGAACATGGCGACGACCAGGCCGAGGAACAGGAATACCGGGATGTGGAAGGCGGCGGCGAAGGTGTAGTCGCCGTCCTCGGAGTGACGCAGCACGACGGCGATCAGGGCCGCCAGCGCGGGCGCTTCGAGCAGGGTGGTGAAGAGGTTGGCGCGGTTGCGCATCTTGCTCAGGAAGGCGCGCTTGACGGTGGTGACCAGATGCACGCCCTCCTCCCGCAGTCCCCGGTGCGGCGGGTCGGGGATCGGCCGCAGGTGGGCGGGCGGCTCGGTTTCCTCGCTGGGCCGCTCGCCGATCTGACTGACCTCCTCAAGCACCCCGATGGTATCGAGGCGATGCTTCCAGAACTCGGGCGGAAACCGCCGGGCCGGCACCATGTGGCCGCGCGCGCCTTGTTCGTAGATGGTGTCGCCGCTGAGGTCGCGCAGCGGGGTCTCCAGCACGTCGAAGATGAAGTCGGGCGCCAGATTGTCGGGGGTGGATGGCCCGACCGCCGGGCTGGTCTCGGCCAGCAGGTGCTCCTGATGGGCGCGCCAGAAGTAGTCGAGCATGCCCTGTGGCGTGCCGAAATACGCCACCGAGCCGCCGCGGTCGAGCAGCAGCGCCTTGTCGAACATCCGGAACAGGCGGCTGCTGGGCTGGTGGATGCTGACCAGGATGATTTTGTTCTGCGCCAGCGAGCGGATGATCTCGAGCACGTGCTCGGAGTCCTTCGACGACAGGCCGGAGGTGGGTTCGTCGAACAGGAACACATCGGCGATGCTGACCATGTCGAGCCCGGCATTGAGTCGCTTGCGCTCGCCGCCGCTCAGGTGCTTGGTCTCGGCGGTGCCGGCCAGGCGTCCACGCAACTCGCTGAGGCCGAGTTCCTGCAGCCGGGCGTCGGCGCGTTGCTGGCGGACCCGCTGGGACAGGTGCGGGCAGCGGATGGCGGCCGAGAAGTGCATGTTCTCCTCGATCGTCAGCAGCGGGTCGAAGGCGTCCTCCTGGGGGATCGAGGCGATGTAGGGCCGCAGCCGGTCGAGGTTGTCGAACAGGGACAAGCCGTTGATCCGCGCCTCGCCCTCGGTGGGCCGCAACTGGCCCGCCAACACCCGCAGCAGGGTGCTCTTGCCGCAACCGGAGGGCCCCATCACGCAGATCATCTCACCCCGGCGCGCGTGGATGCTGACGCCGTCCAGCGCGGTGTTGCGACGGTCGTAGCGATGGGTCAACGAGCGGGTCTCCAGCCGCCGCACCACGTTGCGTTGTTCCTCGATGATGCGGTCGCCAAAGTGACAGCGCAGGAACTGCCCCTCGCCGATGGTGATGGTGTCGCCGTCGCGCAAATCGGCGCGAAACCGCACTGGAGTGCGGCCGACAAACACCGGGCGCTCGGCCTTGAGCACCTCGAGGGTGCCGGTCTTCTGGGCGTAGTTGCAACCGATCCTCAACAGCACCTCGCCGGGGGTGGTCGGCGACAGCAGGATGTCGCCCTCGTGCAGGGACTGCGGGCTGTTGGACACCAGGTAGACCGTCTTGCTGGGCTGCAGCCGGAATTGGCCGCCAAGATCGCGGGCCCGGCGCTGGATGTCACTGAGGCGGACCTCGGTCTCGTCGGACAGCAGCAGGATGTCCTCCTGGGTGGTTTCAACGCTGACGTCGCGCTTGAGCAGCCGTCCGCCAATGTGGGCCTCGGTGTCGCGCAGGGCACGCACCGTGACCCCGAGTCCGAAGCGGACCTGCAGGTGACTCTGGCGGCCGCGGTTGCGGTCGATGATCACGCCGCCCTGTTCGCCCAGGGTGAGGAACAGTTCGGTGCCGGAGACGTTCTTTTTGGCACTGAAATAAAATTCCAGGTCGGCATAGCGGAACACCACCTCGCCCATCACCACGCGCTGGCCGGGGTAGAGGCGGCTGAATTCGCCGGGTGGGACTTGTCGACCCCGGACGATGATCGGCAGCCGGCCCGAATTCTTGATCAGGATCAGGCGCTGGAAGCGAAACGCCACCAGCGAGGCCTTGTCCGGGATGGAGGGCAGCGCCAGGTCGGCCGGTTGGTCGCGGCCGATGGCAATGCTCTCCAGCGGCTGGTCCTGGGTGTCGAGCGCGCGCGGCGCGCCGATGTCCTCGGCGTTGAGCTGGTAGACGATGTCGATCGCCTGGGCACCGATGCCGAGGTTGGTCATGAACTGGTAGAACGACACCAGCTGGATCTTGTTGCCGCCGGCGGCCGAGCGCGAGATCAGCACGTAGAGCTGCACGCCAAGGAGGATCTTCTCCTCCATGGTCAGGCGGTTGGCCAGATCGGCGGCCATCTGGTTGAGGTCCTGAGGCTGGGCCAGCGCCTTGAGGTAGACGTCCCTCAATTCGGTATAGACCGCGTCAGGGTAATCGTAGCGCATGAAGTTGAGGCTGGAGTCGATCTCCGCCTCGATCACCGTGCCGTCGATTTTGCTGAAGCCGGCGAACACCCGCATCAGCACCGGCAGCAGGCTTTGGCTGGTGGAAGGCTCGGGCTCGCGCAGCCGCAGCCGCACCAGCCACTCCCGCAGGCGCGAGCGTTTCCGGCGCGGAATCATGGCGGCCTTGTCCGAGCGCCGCTTGAGGTAGAGGGCGGCCTTGGCAATGGCGTTGCGCGACGGTGGAGCGGTCATTCCCGGTCCCGGAGGGCGATGGGCCCGACCAGGTAGCCTCACTATGCCCGGGGGAAGGGGAAACTCAACCGCTGGCCGGCGGTGGCGAACCGTTCGGGTCCGGGGCTGTTCTGTCCAGGTGAACATCCCGGGACGGCTCGGGCCGCTGTTGGCCGGGCTTGCTGGCCGGCATCCGGCGGTTGGCGCGCGGGCGTTTCCACCAATGAGAGCGGCAAAGGTGGTGGTCCGTGACCCGGGAGGTGGAGGCACTGATTGCAACAGCGGCTCTGCCGTGGTAGCGTGACCGACTCGACACGAATTCCAACCCAGTAATTTTTGATCTACCAACTGCATGTCCGCTCCTGATCCCCAGGAAGGACGCCAGGGCGGCGAGAAGCCCTCTGGCGATCCAAATTTCAATTGGCGCGGGCTGATCCTGCTGTCGATCGCCCTGATGCTGATCTTCACCGCCTTGTTCTGGACGAGCAAGGACGCGACCGGCCGCGAGGTTTCGTTCGGCCAGTTCGAGCAACTGGTGAAGGAGGGCAAGATCGAGGTCTCCGACGATCCGGCCAACCGTCGATCCCTGCAGCTCGTGCGGGTGCTGAACAGCGGCGAGGAATACCTCACCGGCTTTTACCGCACCGGCGATGTCGAGCAACCGGTGCAGCGGTTCCGCACCTCGGTGCACGTGCTGATGCAGGGGCCCCGGCTGATTGAACTGCTGGAGGAAGCCGGGCTCTCCTACAGCGTGCGCAACGACCGCAACGTCGGTGCCATGGTGCTGGTCACCATGGGGCCGATCCTGCTGATCCTGTTGATCCTGTTCTTCCTGTTCCGCCATCAGATGCGCATGGCCGGGCGCGGCGCGATGAGCTTCGGCAAGTCGCGCGCCAAGCTGATGTCGATGGAGAAGAACCGGATCACGTTCAACGACGTGGCCGGCGTGGAAGAGGCCAAGGAAGAGGTCTGGGAGCTGGTCGAGTTCCTCAAGGATCCGAAGAAATTCCAGAAGCTCGGGGGCAAGATTCCCAAGGGGGTGCTGATGGTCGGCCCGCCCGGAACCGGCAAGACCCTGCTGGCGCGCGCCATCGCCGGCGAGGCCGAAGTGCCGTTCTTCAGCATCAGCGGCTCGGATTTCGTCGAGATGTTCGTCGGCGTGGGTGCCTCGCGGGTGCGCGACATGTTCGAGCAGGGCAAGAAGAACGCCCCCTGCCTGATTTTCATCGACGAGATCGACGCCGTGGGACGCCACCGCGGCCACGGCCACGGCGGCGGCCATGACGAGCGCGAGCAGACCCTCAACGCGCTGCTGGTGGAGATGGACGGCTTCGACGCCCAGGAGGGAGTGATCATCATCGCCGCCACCAACCGCCCGGACGTGCTCGACCCGGCGCTGCTGCGCCCGGGGCGTTTTGACCGCCAGGTCACGGTGAACCTGCCCGACGTGAAGGGCCGCGAGGAGATCCTCAAGGTGCACGCCAAGAAGGTCAAGCTGGCGGCCAACGTCGACCTCGGCATCATCGCCCGCGGCACGCCCGGCTTCTCCGGGGCCGAACTGGCCAACCTGATCAACGAGGCCGCCCTGCTGGCGGCGCGCAAGGGCCAGAAGGCCATCACCACTCCCGACCTGGAAGAGGCGCGCGACAAGGTGCGCTGGGGTCGCGAGCGCCGCAGCCTGGCGATCAGCGAGAAGGAAAAGGAAAACACCGCCTACCACGAGGCCGGCCACGCGATCCTGCTGGCGGTGTTGGACCACACCGAACCGCTGCACAAGGTCACCATCATCCCGCGGGGTCCCTCGCTCGGCTCGACCATGTGGCTGCCGGCCGAGGACAAGTATACCCTGCGCAAGAACGAACTGCTCAGCAACCTGGCGGTCACCATGGGTGGCCGGGTGGCTGAGGAGATCGTCTTCGGCGACGTCACCAACGGCGCCTCCGGCGACATCCGCCAGGCCACATCAATGGCGCGCCGCATGGTCTGCGAGTGGGGCATGAGCGACGAGTTGGGCATGGTCGAGTATGGCGACGGCGACGGCCCGGTGTTCCTGGCGCGCGACATGGGGCGCACGCGCAACTACAGTGAGGCCACCGCCCAGCGCATCGACATCGAGGTCAAGCGGCTGATCGACGAGGCCTACGCCAGGGCCAAGGAGCTGCTGCTGCAGCACCGCGACAAGCTCGACGCCATCGCCAAGGCGCTGCTTGAATTCGAAACCCTCGACCGCGGCCACATCGAGGACATCATGGAGCATGGCGAGATGCGCAATCCTCCGCCGAGCCCGGCCCCGCCGCCGCCACCGGTGGACGAGGCCGAGGACACCGGGCGCAAGCCGGCCAAGGACGACGAGGAGCGCCGCCCCGACGACCCGCTTGAGCCCGGCCTTGCCGGCGCGCCCGCCTGATGCCGTTCCGCATTGGCGAAGGCCCTGCCCTCGCCGGACGGAGCGGCAAGTCTGGTTGACGCACGCCGCCGGCGTTGCCGCGCAGTCGCCATGGCCGGGAGGTCATGGCAAATTCAGGAAAGCCCCGGCCGGGGTGGACGCGCCTGTGGGGCGACGGCCGCTGCCAACGGCTTGGGCGTGGACATGATCGAGCGGGGTGCTTGGTGCCCCGAATCGCGCTGGTGTCCGGTGCGGATTACAGCTGGCCCCCGGTTTCGTCGCCGAGACGGCGGTCGTGGGCCAGGTAGCCGGTGACGTAGTCGCGCACGGCGGCTTCGAGGCTGGTGATTTCGTGGGGATAACCGGTGCCGCGCAGGCGGTTGAGTTCGGCACAGGTGTGGTATTGATACTTGTCGCGCAGCGCCGCGGGCATGTCGATGAAGCGGATGTTCGGCTCCAGGCCGAGTGCGTCGAAGATGGCGCGGGCGAGGTCGAGCCAGGTGCGGGCGACGCCGGCACCGAGGTTGAAGAGGCCATTGGCCCGGGTGTGGTCGGCCAGGTGCAGGGTCATGTCGACGGCGTCCTTGACGTAGAGGAAATCGCGCTGCTGCTCGCCGTCCTTGAAATCGGGCCGGTGGCTGCGGAACAGGGTGACCTCGCCTTGCTCGCGGATCTGGTGGAACGCCTTGTGGACCACGCTGCGCATGTCGTCCTTGTGATCCTCGTTGGGGCCGAACACGTTGAAATACTTGAGCCCGACAATGTGGTCGAACCAGCCGCGGTCGCGCGCCATCAGGTCGAACAATTGCTTGGAATAGCCATACATGTTCAGCGGCCGCAGCCGTTCGATGGCCGGGTCGCCGTCGTCCATGCCGTGGACCCCGTCGCCGTAGGTGGCGGCGGAGGAGGCATAGACGAAGCGCGCGCCGTGGCGCAGCGCCCAAGCGGCGAGGTCGCGGCTGTAGCCGACGTTGTTGCGCATCAGGTAGTCGCAGTCGGTCTCGGTGGTGGCCGAGCAGGCGCCCAGGTGCAGCACCAGATCGATGCGCCCGAGCGCCTGCGGACGGCGCCGGAGGATTTCGACGAGGTCGAGTCCGTCGAGGTAGTCGTGGAACCGGAGCGGCACGAGGTTGCGCCACTTGGCGTCGCTGCCGAGGCGGTCGGCGATGATGACATCGTGGTTGCCGCGCTGGTTGAGGGCCCAGACCAGGGCGCTGCCGATGAAGCCGGCGCCGCCGGTCACCAACACCCGGCCGGACGAAGGCGGCGGCTTGGAACTTTGCATGGCCATGTCAGGATCGGGAGGGGTCACCGGGCGTCCGGGGCGGGGGCGTCGCCGCGCAGTTTCATGCCGAAGTAGTCGACCGCGTTGCGGTAGCAGATGCGGCTGACCAGCGAGCCGACCAGTTCGAGGTCGTCGGGCAGGGCGCCGCGCTGCATGTCGCGTCCAAGCAGGTTGCAGAGGATGCGGCGGAAATACTCGTGGCGTGGGGCGGACAGGAACGAGCGGGAGTCGGTGAGCATGCCGACGAAATGCGACAGCAGGCCGATGGACGACAGGGCGTTGATCTGGTCGGTCATGCCCTCCTCGGTGTCGAGGAACCACCAGGCCGAGCCATACTGCAGTTTGCCGGGGATTTCGCGCTGGAAATTGCCGAGGGCGGCGACGAGGGCGCGGTTCTGGCCCGGGTTGAGGTTGTAGAGCACGACCTTGGGCAGTTGGTCGTGGGCGTCGAGATCGTCGAGGAAGCGCACCAGTCCGTGGATCTGGGGCAGTTCGGCGATCGAGTCGCAGCCGATGTCGCGGCCGAGGCGCTTGAAGAGGCGGGTGTTGGCGTTGCGCAGGGCGCCGAGGTGGAGTTGCATGGTCCAGCCCTTGCCGGCATTGAGTTCGCCGAAAAACTGCATCATGTGGCTGGCGAAGCGTTCGCCGTCGCCGGCCGTGAGGTCCTGCTGGTTGCGGGCGCGGTCGAAGATGCGCGCGGCGTCGGACTCGGCGCAGGACTCCAGCGGCAGGCAGCCGAGGCCGTGGTCGGACAGCCGGCAGCCGTGCTGGTGGAAGTAGCCGTGCCGTTGGTGGAGCGCGTCCTTGAAGCGGGACAGGTTGGAGCAGTCGATGCCGGCGGCCTGGGTGAGTTGGTCGAGGTAGGAGCGCCAGGAGTTGATGCGTTCGATCTGCAGGGCGCGGTCGGGGCGGAACGTCGGGTAGACCGCGCAGGGGCTGTCGGGATCCCTGGCCAGTTCATCGTGATGCTTGAGCGGATCGCAGGGGTCGTCGGTGCTGCACACGAGCCTGACATTGCCACGACGGAGCAGGTTGCGGGTGGAGAAGGAGGGGTCGGCGAGCTGCTCGTTGGCCTGCTGCCAGACCTGATCGGCGG
This sequence comes from Verrucomicrobiales bacterium, assembly GCA_007123195.1. Lineage (GTDB taxonomy): Bacteria > Verrucomicrobiota > Verrucomicrobiia > Verrucomicrobiales > SKLO01 > SKLO01. The sequence goes on from SKLO01000066.1 coordinate 13,168, forward strand.
TGTCCGGGCCCAGCAGGGTGTCGATGCCGAAGTAGCGCTTCAGTTCCAGCTGGCTCCAATGGTAGAGCGGGTTGCGCAGGGTGTGGGGCAGGGTGGCGGCCCAGGCGTCGAACTTGTCGCGGCTGTCGGTGTCGCCGGTGATGCGGCTCTCGGCGATGCCGTTGGCGCGCATGGCGCGCCACTTGTAGTGGTCGCCCCCGAGCCAGATTTCGGTGAGGTCGGCGAAGCGGTGATCGTTGGCGATCTGGTCGACCGGCAGGTGGGTGTGGTAGTCATAGATCGGCTCCGCGGCAGCGTGGTCGTGGTAGAGCCGGCGGGCCTGAGGGGATTCAAGCAGGAAATCGTCGTGAATGAAGGCGGACATGGGTGCGGAACAGTGGCGTGGCTGCCGGGGTGGAGTCGGGTCGATGCGCCCCCAGCATAGCCAATGGCGGGGGCGGGGGCCAGTGAATTTGTGGTCAATCAGCCGCGGGTGAGGCCGGTTCCACAGGCTCAACCCGGCCGTCGGCGACCCGGAACACGCGGGTGTCGGCGGGCAGCTGCTGGAGCCAGTCGAGGTGGGTGGTGGTGACCAGCGTCTGGGTGTCGGCGGGCAGGTGGCCGATGAAGGCGTTGCGCCGTCCGGGGTCGAGTTCGCCGAAGATGTCGTCGATCAGCATCATCGGCGGCTGGCCGGAGTGGGCGTGGAGCAGGTGGGCCTGGGCCAGCTTGAGGGCCAGTGCGAGGCTTCGTTGCTGGCCCTCGGAGCCGAACCGGCCGGCCGACCGGCGGTTGAGCCTCAGGTCCAGTTCGTCGCGGTGCGGTCCGGCGGTGGTCTGGCGCAGCCGGGCGTCCTCGCGGCGGTTTTGCTCAAGCGCGGCGGCGAATTGGCCGGCTTCCACGGAGGGTTGGTAGTCGGCCTCGGCGGTTTCGGTGGCGCCGTCGCCGGCGGCCAGTTGCCGGTGGGCGGTGTCCAGTGGTTGCCGCAGGGCGGCGGCCAGTTGATGGCGGGACTCGATCAGGATCCGGCCGTGGTCGAGCAGCAGCTGGTCGTAAGCATCGAGCTGGCGCCACGGGGGCGGGTCGTGGCGTTTGAGCAGGTGGTTGCGCGAGCGCAGGGCGCGCTCGTAGGCCTTGAGCGCATGTCGGTAGGGCGGGAACAGCTGGCTGGCGACGAAGTCGAGGAAGCGGCGGCGTTGTTCGGCCGGGCCGTGGACCAGTTGCAGGTCGCGGTTGCCGATCCAGACCACCAGCCCGCTGTGGCCGAGATATTCGGCGGCCGGCAGGGACGAGCGGTCGCCGGCGGCGAGCCGGCGCGTCTGCTGGTTGCAGGCGAACCGCAGGCGGGTGTCGTGCCACCGGCCTTCGATGACGAGGTGGGGCGCCTCATGGCGGATCAGGTCGCGCCGGGTGGAGGTGCGCGGGGATTGCAGCCGCATCAGCAGGCAGGCCGCCTCGAGGATCGAGGTCTTGCCCTGGGCATTGTCGCCGACGAACACCGCGTGGCGGGGCAGCGGCTCCAGGGTCAGTTCCTCGAAGCAGCGGAACTGGCGGAGGTGGAGGCGTTCGAGCATGACCGGCGGTGCCCCACTGGTGGACCGGATGCGGGGTGGATGCAAGGCGGCGAACAGGGGCGCGGGCGGCAGGTTTCGCTTGCCAGCCGGGGTGGCGTGGTTGTTTGCTCCGGGCGATGAAACGACCGCTGGCGGGTGCGACTCCCGGAATATCGACAGCCACCTGCCTGGCGCTGGTGATGGCCAACATGATCGGGGTGGGGGTGTTTGCCAGCCTCGGCTATCAGGTGGCCGCGCTGGAGGGCGGGTTTGTGATCCTGCTGCTGTGGATCACCGGCGGGGTGCTGGCGGTGTGCGGAGGATTGTCCTACGCGGAACTGGCGCTGGCGCTGCCGCGTTCGGGGGGCGAATACAACCTGCTGGGGCGGATTTATCACCCGGCGCTGGGAACCATGGCCGGGGTGGCCTCGGTGGTGGTCGGGTTTGCGGCCCCGGTGGCGCTGGCGGCGAGCTTGCTGGGCAGCTACGTCGAAGCGATCTTCCCCGGGGTCACCGGACTGCACGTGGCCACGGTGGCGGTGGTGTCGGTGACGCTGGTGCACCTGGTGACCATTCGGGTGAGCGCGGCGTTCCAGTTGGTGTCGACGCTGTTGAAGCTGGTGCTGATCCTGGGGTTCATCGGCGTTGGTTTTGTCGGCAGTTACGCGCCGCAGGATGTGCGCTGGATGCCGGCCACGGGCGATGGCGGGCAGATCATGAGCGCGGCATTTTTTGTCTCGTTGATGTATGTGATGTATGCCTATTCGGGGTGGAACGCGGTGATCTACGTGCTCGGCGAGGTGCGGCGGCCGGAGCGTTCGGTGGTCCCGGCGGTGGTGGGAGGGGCGGCGCTGGTGATGGTGCTTTACGTGCTGCTCAACGTGGTGTTCCTGCGATCGGCGCCGGTGGAGGAGTATGTGGGCGACTCGATCGTGGGCGAGGCGTCGGCCAGGGCGATGTTTGGCGAGGGCGGCGGGCGGTGGATCTCCGGGCTGATCGCGTTCGGGCTTGTGTCCACCATCAGCGCGATGGTATGGGCCGGGCCGCGGGTGTTGAAGGTGATGGGCGAGGACCTGCCCCCGTTGGCGTGGCTGTCGCGCAGCCCGCGCGGGGTGCCGGTGGTGGCGATCCTGCTGCAGCTCAGCCTTACCCTGGTGATGCTGTGGAGCGGCACGTTCGAGGACATCCTCATGTTCACCGAGTTCACCCTGGCATTGTGCCTTTTTCTGGCCGTGCTCGGGCTGATGGTGCTGCGGGTGCGCCAGCCGGGGCTGGCGCGGCCGTTCCGCTGTCCGTTGTATCCGCTGCCGCCGTTGTTGTTTCTGATGATCGTCGGCTACACGCTGGTGCAGGTGGCGCAGAGCAAGCCGTGGCAGTCCGCTTTGGGACTGCTGACGCTGGGGGCGGGATTGCTGCTGCATGTACTCGCCCGGCGGCGGGCGAGGTGAGGGGGGATCGTTCGGGACAGGGCCTATGAGCGGGTGTGTATTGGACGCCGTGCCACCAACCGCACCGCCATCACCTGACGCATCGCCTTTCCCGGTGCCCGCGGGCACAGCGACCGTAGGTTGCATGGTCAAGCCAACGACTCCCTCCCACTCAGCACGCCAACACCCCGCCCACCACGGCCTCGCGAGCGCAACGCCCGTTGGTTGAATTGCCTCAATTCGACCGGGGTGCGGGTCGTTCGTTCCTTGCGCCTGATTCATTCACGGCTCCATTCGCCTGCTGCGAATGAAACCGCGACGTGGACCCGGCACCAGCGCGACCGCACCGCGCACAGGAGGTCGAATTGCGCCAATTCAACCTACGGGGCTGCCGCCGATGGGCAGCTTCAAGGAACCGCGCCGTTGCCCCCTGACGCATCGCCCCACCCAGGCCTCGCGGGCGCCATCCCCCCGTGGGGCGGGCCTCCGACCCGCCCGGGGTGCGGGTCACTCGTTCTCGGCGCCCGCTTCATTCACGGAAACTTTCGCGCCCTGCGAGTGGACCGCTGACGGGAAGCTGCACGCTCTTGCGAGCGCACCTCCCACCATCGCGGGTCGGAGGCCCGCGCTAGGTGGCGGAGGCAGAGGCTTCGCCCGTGCAAGGCGTCAGCGGACTGCGGATATTCTCAGGCCTGCCGCCAGCAGGCTGGCTTCGAAAAGCGGCAGTCCAAGGTGCTGCGCACGGCTGTGCGGGGCGCATTACCGAGGCCGCCCACCCAATCGCAGCGGACATTGTCCGCCAGGCAAGATAGGGTCCCATCGACGGGTCAGCGTCCCCGACCGCGCCGACGATCATCCCGGTCCTCGCGCTCGTCTCTCTGGGCGCGCTGCTGCTGTGGCCGCTGTTGCGGCTGGGCGCGCTGCTGTTGAGGTCGCTGTTGTGGCAGGGCGCGCTGCTGTGGAGGCCGTTGCTGTGGCTGGGCGCGCTGACGTTGGGCGGTCTCGGCTTGCTGGCGTTGGCGATTCCGGGTCTCGCGCTGCTGGGCCTCGCGCTGCTGGGCTTGCTGCTGCTGGGCACGCTGGCGTTGGGTCGCTTCCGCCTGTTGCCGCTGGCGCGACTGAGCCTCGCGCTGGGCGCGTTCGCGTTGTTGGGCGTCTGCGGCGCGGCGTTGCTGTTCGGCGGCGGCCTGTTGACTGGCGCGTTGTTGCAGCTCGCGTTGCTGGGCCTCGCGCTGCTGGCGTTCGGCGGCTTCGCGTTGGGCGCGTTCGCGTTGCTGGGCTTCTGCGGCGCGTTGCTGCTGTTCGGCGGCGGCCTGTTGGCTGGCGCGTTGTTGCAGCTCGCGTTGCTGGGCCTCGCGCTGCTGGGCCTCGCGCTGCTGGCGTTCGGCAGCTTCGCGTTGACCGCGTTCGCG
>SKLO01000370.1 GCA_007123195.1 Verrucomicrobiales bacterium
AAAAACCCAACAACATGAACTGGCGGTCTTCATCGATCTGCACAGCCCCTACTATGCCGACAGCAACCACTGGTATCTGCCAAAGCCGGAGGCCTTGCAGGTTCACGCGCACGCCTTCGCCCGACTGTATGCCGACACCGTCAAGGACATCGAGGGTGCCAATCACTGGGATCAGCGCGCGCGGATGATCGATGCCGCCGGCAGCGAGGACACCCGGGCCCGCAACTACGCCACCAGTCACTGGCTGGACGACACCGCACGCGCCGTGGCAATGACCATGGAAGTAGCCCACTGGACCGACGGCCGCAATCGGGGCGAAGGCGGGTTCATCACCCTGGACGGGCTGCGGGATTATGGTCGCGCCCTCGGCGTGGCCATGGCGCGGTGGCTCGAGGAAGATGCGTGAACCCGGATCTGACCCGCCTGAGGAAGCCACACCATGATGCCATGCCATCGCATGCGCATCCATGCACCGCCCTCCCCGCGCAGCACGCCTATCGCCTCGCGCAGCAACACCCTCGTCCCGCAGCCCAGCGCCAACGGCGCGATCCATACCAGCCTGGGGCATCGCCCAGGTCCACGCCCACAAATGATCACAGGGCTGAAGGCCCGGCCCACCGCCACGGCCTCAGTCCCACAGATAGCGTTCATCAAATCCAATCCCGTATTTGGTGGGGAATGCCCGGAATTCCTCCTGGAAACTCCGCGTCCGATGATGGTTCTCCTGCTGGTCGATGCAATGAATCAACGCGTCCAAGTCCGCAGGCCCGACTGAAAACGCGCCGTAGCGGCGCTGCCATGCAAAACCCGCCAGCGCGTGCGACTGGGTTTTCAACCATTTCGAAGACGAGGTTTTCAATTCCTCGACCAATTTCGCGGCGCAGGCCGTGCGGGCGAGACGAATCGCCGGATGCACATGGTCGGCGACACCACCGACACGAAAACATTCGTGATCCGTGTTGCGGACCACGGTGGCAAGGTAGGCGTAGAGCGCCGGGCGCAGCTCGGAATCAAGCACCGGAGCACGATCCTTCGTGCTGAAGATCGTGGATGAGAAGGAAGGAGAGCGACTGGGGCATGGCGACGGGGATGGCTCGGTCCTTCAGCCCTTGTTGGGGGAACTCAAGGAGTCGCGGCATCCCTGCCGCGAGGGGTCGCGGCGGAAATGGACCGCGGCGTCAGTGGTGACGCGCTGAACGGCAAGGATGCCGTTGCTCCTGGCGCGCTGCGCGCGGGGTGGGCCTGGCGCATGGGAACCAAGGAGCCTGGAGCCATCAAGCCCCAGAAGTTGCGCAACACCCCAGCCATGTTTAGCGTTAAAGTCTGCGATAATGATTATTCCATCCTCTTTCCCAGGGTTCGCCCTCAGCGCTGACCGCCGTCGTTCCCGCCTCCACCCGCTGCGCTCCGTGCTTGCCTGCGCGGTTGTCGGCACCTCGCTGCTGGCACTTTCAGCCACGGTCGCCAGCGAGGATTACCCGGCCCTCTACCAGCAACTGACCGAGGGAATTGAGCAGATCGAACTCAACGGCGCCCGCCCGGGCACGGTGAACCTGCTGGGACGCGAGACCTTCCCGCTGCTGCAGGATCGCTCCGGCAATGTCTGGGCCGCCGCCGGCCATGTCGGCGAGGGCAAGGTGTTCGTGGCCGCCCACACGCTGTTCCTTGAAGATCAGCACTCGGCCTCGGCTCATCGCATGCTCGGTCACCTGCTGGCCTGGATGAACCACGGTGAAACCTCGGGCCGGGCCGCGCTCATCGGCGGAGGCGGCGCCCGGGCGGTGCTCCAGGGGCTGGATTGGGAGGTCGTCGGCGCGGATCAGGAGGCCGACGTGATTGTGATCAATGGCGCCCCGGCGCTCGACGACTACCGCCGCCGCGAGCTGGCCGAATTTGTCCGCCAGGGCGGCGGGTTGCTGGTGATCGGCACGCCCTGGGCCTACGACGACGACGCCCGCGACGGCATCAACCAACTGATCGTCGAACTCGGCCTGCGCTGGGGCGGGGGCACCATCGAGGTGCGGCGCGAAGTGGTCAGGGTGCCGGCCGAGGCGCCGGATCCGGTGGCCAACCCCCACGTCGCCATGGCCAGGCTGACCAAACTTCTGGAGGAAGACAATGCCGACCACGCCAACGCCGACTGGGCCACGTTAGGCAACGCGGTGGCGCAGTTGCCGCCGGCCGAGCTTCGACCCCTGGTCGACCGCCTCGGCGCCCGCGTCGGCGACCTCATTCCCAGCCGTGAGAACCCGCTGCAGCGCGGCGAGCACGATCGCGAGCGCGCGCTGGTGCAGCTGCAGCAATCGCTGATCCAGCAGTTGCCGGTGGATCAGGTCACCGCCCATCCGGCGGCCGCGGTGTTTCCAGGCAGCGTGCCGGACGACGCCGAGCGCGTGACCTCGACCGTGACCATCGACGGCGACGCCCCACCGTGGGATCCGGGCCGCACTCCGTCCAATCCGCGCGCGCCCTACATCCGCGGCACCGGATTGTATGCCGCCCCGGGCGAAACGGTCCGAGTGACGGTGCCTGAACGGGTGGTCGGCGAGGGCCTGCGGGTGCGGGTGGGCATGTATGGCCGCGACATCTCGAGACTCGACCGCTGGCAGCGCTGGCCGGCCCAGTTGGGCACGTTCGCGCTCGATCAGGCGACGATTGAAATCGCCGATGCGTTCGGCGGCCTGATCAACCTCGAAGTGCCGCAGGGCAGCGGGTTGGGCGAGTTTGAAATCACCATTGAGGGCGCGGTGGCGGCGCCGACCTTCGTGCTCGGCCGCGACGACCCCGGGCAATGGCCGGCCCTGCGCGAGGCGCCGGCGCCGTGGGGACAAGTCGAATCCCGCCGGTTGATTCTCACCGTGCCCAGCGAGGTGCTGCGCGGGGTGGACAACCTGATCGAGGTGCTCGAGTTCTGGGACAGCGTGATGGACGCGAACGCCGACCTCGCCGCCATCGCGCGCGACCGCCCGCGCAAGGAGTGGATCTGCACCGATGTGCAATTGGTGGCCGGCTACATGCACAGCGGCTACCCGATCGGGGTCCACACTGCCCAGGCGGCCGACTTGTTCGACATGGAGCGCATGCGCAGCCGCGGCGACTGGGGGTTCTTTCACGAACTGGGACACAATCACCAGCACGTCGACTGGCTGCTGCCCGGCACCATCGAAAGCTCGGTCAACCTGTGGTCGGTCTACATCATGGAGGAAATCCTCGGCATCCCGCGCAACGAGGCCCACGGATCGCTGCGCGACGGCCAGCCCGAGAGCCGTTGGCGGGCCTACGTCGAGGCCGGCAAGCCGTTGAGCGACTGGCAGGTGTGGCTGGCGCTCGACTACTACCTGCAAATCGAGCAGGAGTTCGGCTGGCAGGCGTTCAAGGACGTGTTCGCCGCCTACCAGGAAATTCCCGACGACCAGCGTCCGCGCAACGACCGCGAGAAATTCGACCTGTGGCTGGTCAAGCTGTCGCAGGCGGTCGGCCGCAACCTGACCGATTTCCACGCCGCCTGGAACCTGCCGATGAGCGACGACGCCAAGGCCAAGGTTGCCGACCTCGAGCCGTGGCTCGACCACCCCGCGGCGGACGCGTCGTAAGCCGGAGCCCGCGGCGTGCCCGGACCGCCCCCTGCCGTCATGGAACATGGTTTCCGCGATACCACCATCCCAGTCTGCTTCAGCACGCCCATGCGAATCCAATGGCAGGCGCCGCCCCGACAAGACCCCGTCCCGCCCTCGTCAAATCACCGCTCCTCCGCGCCGGCCAGCAGGACGTCCATGTAATAGTAAATCCTGGCGCGATTCTTGGCCGAATCGATCAGGCGCTCAACCGCCTCGTGACGACGGCGGGTTTCAAGCAGGGCGCGGATCTCGTGAGCGACCTCGTGCCACTCGGCGGGGCGCGCCGGGCGCATCTCATCAACCACCAACCAGTGCCAGCCCAGCCCGGTCGCATGCGGCCCGCTGATGGTCCCGGGATCGGCCGCGGCGTGCTCGACCGCCTGCATGAAGTCCCCGGGCATGCGCTCGCGGCTGACCCAGCCCAGCGCCCCGCCGCGATCGACCGTAGCCGGGTCCTCTGAGACCTCGGCCACCAGCCTGTCCCAGTCGGTGGTGCCCGGCGCCGTTTCGTCGGCGTCACCGTTGTCCACGACAGCAGCAGCTTGAGCTTCGGATTCCGCCTCGCCGCCCCAACCGGGCCCGGGTTCAACCTCCAGGCCATGCACGCTGGCCGGATCGATCCCGGCCAGTGCTTCGTCGATCCGGTCGATTTCCTGCCGGCGCTGGTCGCCGGGCTCGCGCGGACGGCTGAGGTAGAGGTGGCGGACATGAAACCGCTGCGGCACCTGCATCGTCTCCCGATGCTGGTCAAGCCAGGCGCGCACCTCGTCGTCGGTGACCTCCAGCGTTGGCGCGACGCGGGATTCCACCCAGCGGGCCATGCGCCATTCGTGGCGCACCAGGGTTTCCAGCTCGCCAGCGTCCATGCCCTCCGCGGGTCCCGTGCCGGCAGCGGCCAGCAGCTCGGACCAACGTTCCACCTCGGCGGCGATCGCCTGCTCGTCGTCCGGTTCGCGGATCGGGCTGAGTCGCGAGTAGGTCACCAGCAACCGCTCGCGCACCACTTGTTCCAGAGCGCGGATGCGCTCCAACCGCCGGGCCTCGGTGCCGAGGTGGTCCCAGTCCTGGCCGCTCAGCGCCAGCCGTCGTTCGACCGCGCGGTCGACGTCCTCCACCAGCACCGGCACCCCGTTGACCAGGGCCACCCAGCCATGCTCCTGGGCGCGCGTCCGGCTGGCGTCGCTGTGCGGCAGGCGGCTGTCGACCCAGTCCCGCAGCGGGCCTCCGATCCAGAACAGGTCGACCATGAGGTAGACCAGCACCAGGGCATACACCAGCAGCCGCCATGGGAAGCGGGCCGGCGTCGGTGCGCCATGGCGATGGGTCTTGGTTTTCGAGTGCATGCCTGTCCGCCTCATGATAGCGTCGGCCGCCGTTCCGGGCCAAGGGTTTTGCCGGAGCCGCCGGCCCGAGCGCTGTTCAGATTGTCATTCACGGTTCGTTTGTTGCTTTCATGTTGGGTTACCTGATCAGAAGAATCGCCGGCATGCTGGTGGTGCTGTTCTGCGTCGTCAGCCTGACGTTCTTTCTGGTCCGCATGCTCGAGGGCGGACCGTTCGACACCGAGAAAGAACCGCCCCCGCACATCAAGCAGGAGCTGCTGGCGCAATACGGGCTCGACCAGCCATTGCGGGTCCAATACTGGCGCTACATGCGCGACCTGATCCTCAGAGGCGACCTGCGGATGTGCTTTCACTACCGCGACTGGACCGTGGCCGAGGTGCTGGCGCAAAAGCTGCCGGCCTCGCTGCAGATCGGCGCGGTGGCATTCGTGCTGGCCTCGATCGGCGGCGTGG
>SKLO01000195.1 GCA_007123195.1 Verrucomicrobiales bacterium
ACCCGTTACCCGTTACCCGTTACCTCCTCACCAGCTACCAGCCGGCCCCCTTAACCGGCCGGATCCGCTCGACTTGATACAACTCGCGTCGCCGGCCGGCCGGATCGCGCACGCACAGTTGGCCCTCGTCGCCGAGGCCCTCCACCTGCGCCGCCAGTTGTTCCTCGTTGAGGGTCGCCTCGATCCAGTCGCCGGGTTGAAACAATGCCAGTGCCGACAGGTGCTGCCTTGCCAGGGTCCAGTGGCCGGTTTCGCCGGTGTCCGTCGACGCCACTGCGGGCCACCAATGTTGCAACCGTCGCAGCAACGCCACGGCCAGCGCGGTGCGGTCCCACCAGCGGTCGGTTTCGGGGTCCGCCTCCCGCAGTGAAACCGCCAGGCCGGCCACCCCGGCCGGCCGGTCCGCGGCCGCGCTGTTGACGTTGCAGCCGATGCCCAGCACCACCGCTCCGGCGCAGGATTCACTGAGCACGCCGGCCAGCTTGCGGCCTTCGAGCCACAGGTCGTTGGGCCACTTGATGCGGGCGGCGAGGCCGGTTTGACCGCGCACGGCCTCGGTCAGCGCGAGCGCGGCCAGCAGGGTGATGCGGGTGGGCATGGCGGCGGGCGGTGGTCGCAGCAGGACCGATATCAACAGGTCGTGCCCGGGCGTGCCGCACCAGGCGGCGCCGCGACGGCCGCGCCCCGCGGTTTGCCGCTCGGCCAGCACCACCGTGCCGTGGCCATGGCCGGCCTCGATCAATTCGCGCACGCGGTCGTTGGTGGATCCAATCTCCTCGTGATGCTCGATGGCGCTGCCCAGCGCATGCCCGGCCAGCGCCTGGCGCATGCGTCGCGCGTCGATCGGTCCGGCCGCGCTCATGGTTGGTCCTTCAGCCAGTCCAGTCCAAGATCGAGCGCGCGCACCGAGTGGGTCAGGGCGCCGCAGGAGATGGCGTCGACCCCGGTGGCGGCGACTTCGCCGATGGTGTCGAGCGTGATGCCGCCGCTGGCCTCGAGCCGCACCCGGCCGGCGGCCAGCGCGACCGCCTTGCGCAGGTCGTCCGGCGGCATGTTGTCGAGCAGGATCCAATCGACCCCGCGCAGTCCGGCGAACCGCCGCACCTGTTCGAGCGTGTCGGCTTCCAGTTCCACGCCCACTTCCGGGCGCGCGCTTCGCAGCCGGTCGATCGCCTTCTGCAGCCGGTCGAGGTCGCCGTCGGCGGCGAGATGGTTGTCCTTGACCATCGCCCGGTCGTAGAGGCCCATGCGATGGTTGGTGCCGCCGCCGTGGCGCACGGCGGCCTTTTCCAGCAAGCGCCAGCCGGGGGTGGTCTTGCGGGTGTCAAGCACCTGCACCGGGTGCGGTGCCACCGCTGCCACGTAGCGTGCGGTCATGGCGGCGATGCCGCACAGTCGTTGGAGGAAGTTCAACACGGTGCGCTCGCCGGTCACGATCGATCGTGCGGTTCCTTCGACCAGGGCCAGGCGGTCACCGGTGGCGAACGCTTCGCCGTCGGTCGGTTCAAACCGCAGCCGCAGGCCGGGATCGATCCGTCGCCAGACTTCGCGCGCGACCTCGCTGCCGGACAACACTCCGGGCTCGCGCGCCACGATCGCCGCGCGACCCTGTTGTTCCGCCGCGATGAACCAGGTGGCGGTGACGTCGCCGTCGCCGATGTCCTCGGCCAGGGCCAGGTCAATCAGCGCTTGAACAGTTGCATCCATGAGGTGTCTATTCGTGCAGTTCAAACCCGGGCGCAAGCGACCGGCCGCCGGTGGTCCGGCCCGGCGCGGGTCCGGCGCCCCCACCGCCGGGCTGGGGCGGGCTGACGGATCCACATCATCGATCGCCGGCCGCCGGGCCTTCTGTTTCATCGTCATGTCCCGAGCGTTCGATCCGTCATCGTCGCGCCGCCCCCGGTCTCACGGTCGGGGCGGGATCGACCGGCACGGGCTGGAGCGCCGCGCCCGCGACCTGCCGCCGTTGGACGAGAGCCGCCGCAGATCGCGCCGCAGTCGGCAGGGCGGGGGGCACGACCCGCGACGGGACGGCCGGGACCGTCCGCGCCGCCGCTGGTGGCGCCTGCCGCTGTGGCTGGCCGCAGCGGTGACGGCGGTGACTGTCGCCGGGCTGGCTGTGGTCGGCGGTTATTACCACCACATTTCTGGTGACTACGACCTCGAGCGGGTCGGTGCCATGCCCGAGCGCTCGGTGGTGCTTGACCGCGAGGGGCGCGAGCTGGGCCGGTTGCACGGTCAGAACCGCATCGTGGTCGGGCTCGACGAGGTGGCGCCCGAGTTCATCGCCGCGTTGTTGATTCGTGAGGACGCGGCGTTCCGGCGCCACGGCGGGGTGGATCCGCGGGGCGTGCTGCGCGCCATGGTGCGCAACCTGCGCGACCGCGACATGGTCCAGGGCGCCAGCACCATCACCATGCAGCTGGCGCGCAACAGTTTCGGCATGCAGGACAAGACCCTGCACCGCAAGTGCATCGAGATGGCACTGGCCCGGCGCATCGAGCAACGCTATTCCAAGGACGAGATCCTCGGCCATTACGTCAACCGCATCTTCTTCGGCAGCGGCATCTACGGCATCGAGCGCGCCAGCCGCGCCTATTTCGGCAAGCCGGCCGCCGACCTGACCCTCAGCGAGTCGGCGCTGCTGGCCGGCATCATCCGCAGCCCCAACCGGTTCTCACCGTTTCACAATCCGTCCGGTGCCTTGAGCGAGCGCGACACCGTGCTCGACCGCATGATCATCCAGGGCGTGATCGATGCCGCGGCCGCCGAGGAAGCCAAGGCCGAACCGCTGTCGCTGCGCCCGCCCGAGACCGCTTCCGGCCAGGAGAGCTGGGCGCTCGACGCGGTGCGGCGCGACCTCGATCTGGTGCTCGACGACCGCCACTTCGAGGACGGCGGGCTGCGGATCCACACCACCTTCGACGCCGAGCTGCAGCGCCAGGCCGAGGAGGTTCTCAACGCGCGGCTGGCGGAGTTTGAATCACGTCAGGGTTACGGCCACGTGACCAAACTGGCGTTCGACCACAGCTGGGTGCCGGACAAGGAGAATCCGCACCCGCCGTCGACCCCCTACCTGCAGGGCTCGATGGTGATGCTGGACAACACCACCGGCGGAGTGCTGGCGCTGGTCGGCGGGCGCGACTTCAGCCAGAGTGTGTTCAACCGCGCGCTGCTGGCGAACCGCCAGGTCGGCTCGACCTTCAAGCCGTTCGTGTATGCCGCCGCGTTCGAGCGCGGCCTGCTGCCTGGCACGCTGGTGAGCGACGACCCGATCGCGCCGGGCGAGGTCGCGGGCCTGGGCAACTGGAGCCCGCGCAACGCCGACGGCACCTTCACCGGTTGGCAACCGGCCGAGACCGGCCTGATCCGCAGCCGCAACACCATGAGCGTGCGCGTCGGCACCCTCGCCGGGCTCGACCGCGTGGCCGAGCTGAGCCGCCAACTGGGGTTGCAGCCCCCGGACGACCCCGACTTGCAGCTGTTCATCGGCAACACCGGCGCCACCCTTTACGAGCTGACCAGCGCGTTCTCGGTGTTCGCCACCGAGGGCATGCGCCGGCGTCCGTATGTCATCGAGCGCATCGAGGACAGCTTCGGCAACGTCGTTTACCGCAGTCCGTTGCTCGAATACCGGGCGCTGGATGCGGGGCCGGCCAGACTGACGCGCGATGTGCTGGAGCGGGTGATGGACAGCGGCACCGGTGCGCGCGCCCGCGACCTTGGCTTCACCGATCCCGCCGGCGGCAAGACCGGCACCACCAACAACTTCCACGACGCCTGGTTCGTCGGCTTCACCGACCGGGTGAGCTGCGGGGTCTGGGTCGGGTTCGACCAGCCGAAGACCATCGGTGCCGGTGCCTATGGCGGCCAGCTTGCGCTGCCGGTGTGGGCCGACGCCATGATCGAGGCCGGGCAACGCGGCTGGTCCGGGCCGGGCCCGCGCAGCGTGGCGGCCACCCAGCAGGTCCAGGTCTGCCGCCAGACCGGCCGGCTGGCGACCGATGCCTGCCGCGCCCGCGGCGACGCCTACGAGTTGGAATTGCCGTTCGAGCTGATTCCGCGCGACTTCTGCCGGTTGCCGGTCGAGAGCGGCGGCCGCGATCCGGTCTGGCAGGACGACCGGGACGGTGGCCAGCCCGACGGTTGGTTCCGGCGCATGCGGCGCTGGCTGTCCGACTGATGGCGGTCGACGCCGCGGCAAAACGGCACGGCCCGTGCTGTCCGACGGTGACCAGATCGCCGGTTGTGCCGGCACTCAACCTGTGCCTTAATCCGCCATGCCAGTCGCCAGTCCCAGCCAGTTCGCCGCCATGTTGGACGCCGCCCAGGAGGGCGGCTACGCTTATCCGGCGATCAATGTCACCTCCCTGCCCACGATCAACGGGGCGCTCAAGGCGTTCGCCGAGTCAAAATCGGACGGCATCATCCAGGTGTCGATCGGTGGCGGCCAGTTCGCCTCCGGCACCGCGGTCAAGGACGCCGTGCTCGGTGCCATCGTGCTGGCCGAGGCGACCCATCGCCTGGCCGAGCGCTACGACGTGCTGATCGGGTTGCACACCGACCATTGCCAGCCGGGCAAGGTGGACTCGTTCCTGATCCCGTTGATCGAGGAAACCGAGCGCCGCCGCGCCGAGGGCCTGCCCAACCTGTTCAACTCGCACATGCTCGACGCCTCCGAGCTGCCGCTGGACGAGAACCTGAAGCTCTCCCGGGACCTGCTGCAGCGCTGCGCCGCCAGCGAGATCATCCTCGAGGTCGAGGCCGGCGTGGTCGGCGGCGAGGAGGATGGCGTGGACCACTCCGACGCGCCCGCCGAGAAGCTCTACACCACGCCCGAGGACATGCTCAGCGTTTACGAAAGCCTGCACGGACTCGGCCGCTACCTGTTCGCCGCCACCTTCGGCAACGTCCATGGCGCCTACAAGCCGGGCGCGGTCAAGCTGCGGCCTGCCATCCTGCGCGACGGCCAGGCGGCGGTGATGGAGAAGTTCGGCGACGAGGCCGAGTTCGACCTCGTGTTCCACGGCGGATCGGGCTCGTCGCTGGAGGAAATCCGCGAGACGCTGGACTACGGCGTGGTGAAGATGAACATCGACACCGACACCCAGTATGCCTTCACCCGGCCGATCGCCGGCCACATGATGGGCAACTACGACGGCGTGTTGAAGATCGACGGCGAGGTCGGCGACAAGAAGGCCTACGACCCGCGCGCCTACCTCAAGCTCGGCGAGCAGGGCCTGTGCGAGCGCATGAAGACCGCCTGCGACGACCTGTTGTCGACCGGCAACACCCTGTTCGGAAAAGTGTGATGGTCAGGGTTTGACACCTGCCCGCCCGTGGCGCCGTGCCGGCCCTCCTCCC
>SKLO01000169.1 GCA_007123195.1 Verrucomicrobiales bacterium
CCTCTTCTGGATGCCGGGCGGCCAGGTCGTGCTGCTGGCCGGGATCGGTGGTCACCCGGTAGAGCCCGCCGTCCTGACCGAGCCTGAATTCGCCCGAGCGCGCGCTGATGCGGTCGCGCCAGGCCTGGATCAGCACCCGGTCGTCCAACGCCGGAATCCGGGCCCCTGCGCCGCCGAGCAACATCGGGCTGAGGTCGATGCCGTCGAGGGCCTGTTCCCCCGTCGGTTCCACCCCGGCCAGCGCGCACAAGGTCGGCAACAGGTCGATGGCGCCGGCCACCGGCGCCACCCGCGTGCCGGGCTCGATCGCCGCCGGCCAGCGGATCCACAGCGGCGACTTGACGCCGCCCTCGTCGACGCTGCCCTTGCGACCGCGCAGACCGCCGTTGAAGCGGGCGCTGTTGGGGCCGTTGTCGGTGAAATAAACGACGATGGTGTTGTCCTCCAACCCGAGTTCCGCCAGCGTGTCGAGCACCCGGCCGACGTTGTCGTCCATGTTCTCCATCATCGCCAGCGCGCAGCGCGCCATGTCGATGGTGGTCTCGTCCGCGTCGGGCGGCAGGCCTGCCGGGGTGCGGTCCTTCCAACGCTCCCAGTAGTCATCCGGCACCGACCACGGCGAGTGGGGGGTGGTGAACGGCAGGTAGACCAGGAACGGCCGGTCCGCGTGGCGGCGGATGAAGTCGACGGCATGGCCGGTGCAGACGTCGACGATGTAACCCTCGGTGCGGATCATGCGGCCGTTGTGTTCCAGCGGCGCATCAAAGTATTCGCCCCAGTGGCCCGAGGTGTGACCCATGTATTCGTCGAACCCGCGCGCCATCGGATGATACGGCCATTGGCTGCCGTTGTGCCACTTGCCGAAGCAGCCGGTGGCGTAGCCCGCCTGCTGGAACGCCTCGGCCACGGTGGCGGTGCCCAGGTTCAGCCGTTCCTCTCCGGCCGAGGTGCCGGTGACAAAGCCACGCGGAAACAAGCGTCCGGTGAGGAACTCGGCGCGCGTGGGCGAGCACACCGGTTGGACGTAGAAGTAATCGAAGCTGGCTCCCTGCTCGCCGATGGAATCCATCCGCGGCGTGGCCACGTCCGGGTTGCCGTTGAATCCGTAGTCTCCCCAGCCGGCGTCGTCGGCGAGAAACACCACCACGTTGGGCCGGGCCGGCGCCTGGTCGGGGGCGGCTGTCATCGGCGCGGCCAGCAACATGCCGGCCAGCAGCAGCATCCAGGGGATGGCCACGCACCGTTCGCGGTCGGTGCGCCGGATCCCAGCCTCGGGGGTGACGGAGTTCATTCAGGCAGGTGGTGGCCGCCACCGCCGGGTGCCGGCGCGGGCGGATGGCCCGGCCGCGGCCTGCACCGGCGGCGGCATGACCGTTGGCTCAGGGTTCGACCAGCCAGACGTTGCGGAACCGGATCGGATCACCGTGGTCCTGCAGGTAAAGCTCCGCCTTGGGCACTTCCGCACGACGGCCGCCGGCACCGGTGCCCTTCTCCAGCTCGAGATCGTCGTGTATCAGCACACCGTTGTGGCGCACCGTGATGCGGGCGTTCTCAGTCTTGTTGCCGTCGCTGTCGAAGCGGGGAGCCCGGAAATCGATGTCAAACGTCTGCCACACCAGCGGCGGGAACGACATGTTGATCGCGGGCGCCTGCTCGCGGTAGAGCGAGCCGCAGCCGTCGAACTTGGCCGGCATGGCGAACGAGTCGAGGATCTGCACCTCATAGCGGTTCATGATGTAAACGCCGCTGTTGGCCCTGCCCTGCGACCCGTGGCCGGGCATGAAGGCGGTCTTGAACTCCAGATGGAACTGCATGTCGCCAAACTCCTGCGCGGTGGTGGCCCCTTCGCGCAGCAGACCATCGTCGGTCATGCCCTTGTTGCGGCCCCAGGCATCGACGCCGCTGCCGTCGAACAGCACGATCGCGCCCTCGGGCGGTTCCTTGCCCATGGTCGGGCTCTCGCGCACGGTCTTCTCCAGCGTGCCGAGCACCTCGCCGTCGTCGGCCAGCACCTGGAACGAGCCATCGTGGTAACGCAGGGTCGGCGCGCCGTCGCCGGTGAGTTCCACCACCTCGTTGGCGCGCTTGCCGGAAAGCTCGACCTTGTCCCCGCCTTCACGGCTCCAGCCGTCGCCGGGCAACCCACCCGGGTAGAGCACGCCGAAGAACTCGCCGCCCGCCGAGCCCACCTGCAGGCCCCACGGGGTCTCGGGCGCGGTTTGTCCGGCATACTCGCCCTGGATGGCGTAGTCAGGATGCCCGGCGGCCTCGGCCGGCTCGATGAACACGGGGCGCTCGGCGCAGGCGACAGCGGCCGAGAGCCACACGGTGGCGGTGCATAAGGTCAGAATCTTCATGGGGCAGCGTTTTGGAATGATGAGATCCACCTGGAGGGCGTGAGCCCCGCGACCGCGATTGGGACCGCGTCACCAGCGGATGGTTCCGGCCCAGACAAGCGCCAACACCATCCGGATGCAAGGCGAAACCGCATGAACCGGCAGGCCCCCGTCAGCGCGATCCAGAGGGGTCGCAGCAACGCCGGTCCGGCGAACGCAGCTCGCCCTACCGTTGCCAGCACCACCGCCAATCATGCCGACAACGTCAGCAAAAGCCAGGGCACCGCCGCGAAAGCCTGCCTCCGGTCCTGTCCATTGTTCAGCCTTGGTTTCAACTCCGTTTTCAGGTTCATGGATGGCTTGGCCCGGCGAGCACCTGAGCCGGCTGCACCAGGCACCACTCGCCCGGCGCCAGCCGCAGCTGGTCGAACAGGTGCAGCCCGCCAATCCTCACCCGGATCAGGCGCAGGGTCGGAAACCCCACCGCCGCCGTCATGCGCCGCACCTGGCGATTGCGACCCTCGGTCAGTTCCAGCGCCAGCCAGCTGGTGGGGATCGCCTTGCGCTCGCGGATCGGCGGCACCCTCGGCGGGTAGCCCGGGTCGGTCAGCAGTCGTGCCCGCGCCGGTCGCGTCTGCCCGCCGCGGATTTGCACCCCTGCCCGCAGCCGCACCAAGGCGGTCTCGTCCACCTCGCCTTCCACCTGGACATGATACTCGCGCCCATGACCGTGGCGAGGGTCGGTCAGGCGTGCCTGCAGGCGGCCGTCGTCGGTCAGCAGCAGCAGGCCTTCGGAATCGGCGTCGAGCCGTCCCGCGGCATAGACGCCGGCAGGCAGCGCGCACGACTCCAGAGTCTCCTGGCCGGGGTGATCGGGAGTAAACTGGGACAGGACACCGTAGGGCTTGTTCAGCGCGATCAGGGTGGACACCCCCCAGCATGAACCATCGGCACCGCGACTCAAGCCGGGACCGTTTCCATGCGCCGACCTGGTGCACGGTGGCACAAACCCTTGGAAGGCGCTCAGGAGGCGCGGCGGCGGCCGGCCTTGCCGCCGCCACCCAGCACTTGGGCGAGCAGCTTGGCCAGCACCACCCGCCCGTCCAACTGACTGGTGACCAGCGCTTTGTTGGCCGCCAAGGAATGTCCCAGCGCGCTCCGCAGCTCGGCAAGCTCAAACCGGCGCGACTCCTGCATCGACAGCCATACCGGATAGGCATTGAAACCCCCGGTCTTGGTCCGGGCGATGTGCCGGGTGCGATCTTCCGGCAGCCGATCCAGGCCCGACTGCAGCTCCTTGTAGCTCCGTGCTCCGATTCCGGATTCCTGCTGCAAGGACTTCGCCACCAGAAGGTTGCGAATCTTGGGCACGATCGCCGCCAGGAGGATCGCCAGCGGGCTCTCGCCCTGGCCCATCAGCAGTTCCACCTGTTCCAAGGCGGATTTGAGGTCGCGTCGACCGACCGCGTCGCCGACCGCGAACACCACCGCCGAACGGGTGTGGGCCACCAAGGTCGCGACCACGTCCTCGGCGACCCGGCGCGGGGCGGAGTCAGGGGACGGCCCGAGGAACAGGTCAATCTTCTCCATTTCGGCCTTCAGCTGGCGGCTGTCGGCCCCGGCCAGCATCACCAGCCGTTGCAGGGCCGGCTGGTCAAATTGCAGTGAGCGGGTGGAGGCCATCTCCAGGGCGTTGGCCAGGGCGGCCTCCTCCCAGCCGCTGCGGCTCATGTCCGGCAGGTCGAATTCCTTGACCTCACCGAGCTTCTTGAGGGTCTTGTAGAACGCCCGGCGCTTGTCGATGCCGGTGGCGTTCAGGACCAGAAACACCCCCTCGCCGAGACCCTGCTCGAGCGTTCGTTGCAGCGCCTCGATCCCCTCCTGGGTGGCATTGGCACGCCCGGTGACCGAATCGGTCAGGAACCCGGCGTTCTTCAGCCAGACCACCTTGCCGCCGCCGAAGAACGGCAGGGTTTGCAGCGCCTGCACCGTTTCGCGGCAGATGCGGCGGGCGTCGTCGGAGTTTTCCGCGGTGCCGTTGATGGTTTCGACGCCGAACTCGCCGGCGTCCGGCGGGGTCAGGCGGCGCACCGCGGCCAGGGCCTCCTGTTGGACCCGTCCCTCGTCGGTGCCGACAAAAACCACAATCTGTATTTGAGCCTTGGCCATTCTGGTTCAAAGTAAGGTGGTTGCACCACTCGTGAGGGAATCCTGCCCGCTGGTGTGGATTTTGCTCCACGAGTTTTTGCTGATCGAGGAATCGCTGAGATCACGTTCACAGTGCAACCCGAAGCGAAGCAACCCAAGAGAAAAAGCATGAAACTGAAACACTTGATGATTGTCGGCAGCCTGTCGATCGGCCTTGCGGCCTGCGGAGGCGAGTCGGCTGATGAACCCGACACCCAGGATCAAACCGTCGAAGAGGCGGTTGAAGACGCCGAGGAAGCTGCCGAAGAGGCCGCCGAGGAAGCCCACGAGGCTGCCGAAGAGGCCGCCGAAGAAGCCCAGGAAGCCGCCGAAGAGCTGAGTGAAGAGGCTCGGGAGGCTGTCGATGAGGCCGCTGACGAGACTGAATCCAGGCTCGACAGCGCGATCGAGGCCGCCGAGGAGACCGCTGAGGAAGTCGGCGAAGCCCTTGGCGACGCCGCCGAAAGCGCCGCTGAGATGGCCGAGGAAGCCGCTCAGGCCGCCGAGGAAGCTCTCGAAGGCTTGGTTCCGGCTGTGCCGACCGATCCGACCCCGGCTGAAGAGGCCGCCGAAAACCTTGAGGAAGCTGCCGAAGAGGCCGCTGATGCGACTGAAGAGGCCGTGGAAGAAGCTGAAGAGGCCGCCGAAGAGGCAGACGAGGCCGTTACGGAAGCAGCTGACGAAGCTGCGGAGTAATTCTTGCATTGCCTTTGCTCGATTGCTCCGGGTTTCGGCGGTGCCGTGGAGTCGCACGCGACTTCGCGGTGCCGTCACCGGAAATTCCTCACGAAACGCCGTCCGGCCCGTCCGGACGGCGTTTTTTGTTCCTGAGCCG
>SKLO01000582.1 GCA_007123195.1 Verrucomicrobiales bacterium
GGAGATTTGTTCAAGGCGGCTGGACAGTCGCTCGTCAATCGCGCTCCGACCTGCCCGGTTGGTTCGGATCGGTTCGGTCCGGCTGCGCACGGTCGCGCCGCGGGATCGCGGCCGGGAGTTGGGTCGCCCGTTCATCCGCCGCCCGCCCTCGCCGGGCCGGGCGGATGGCGGCCAATTCAGGGCGTGGAGCGTGTCGCACAAATTCTTGGTGACAAATTGTGAATAACTTGGGAACAAGTGCGAAAAACCCGTTGCGACGGTTTCGTCACCCTTTTGTTCAACCTCCGCGTCAGTCTGCTTCCTCGTGCTTGCGCGGCTCCCGGTCGACGAAGCGCATGCTCTCATCGACAAACCGCAGGTGCACATCCCCGGTGGGGCCGTTGCGGTGCTTGGCGATGATCAGCATGGCGTCGCCGTCCTGCTCGCCCTCCTGCTCGTCGTCATCGCCGAAGCCGCGATCCTTCTTGTCTTCGTCGCCTTTGGAGCCGGCGTAGTTGTTGCGGGTCAGCAGTCCCACCAGATCGGCGTCCTGCTCGATCGAGCCCGACTCCCGCAGGTCGCTGAGCATCGGCCGCGCGCTCTTGCGCTGCTCGACCTGGCGGTTGAGCTGGGCCAGCACGATGATTGGCAGGTCCAGTTCCTTGGCGGTGTTCTTCATTCCGGCCGAGATTTCGGCGATCTCGATCTGGCGGTTGTCCTTGGCCCGGCGAGAACGCGAGGTGAGCAACTGCAGGTAATCCACCGCGATCAGGCCGATGCCATACTGCTTCTTGTAGCGGCGGGCCTTGGCCCGGAACTCGTCGACCGCGATGCCGGGGGTGTCATCGATGATGATCTCGGCCTTCTCCAGCTCGCCGGCCACCCGCACCAGCCGGGTCGATTCCTCATGGGTCAGGAGTCCGCCCAGCAGCTTCGACATGTTCAGGTTGGCGCGCGAGACGATCAGGCGTCTCACCAGCATCTTGGCGCTCATCTCCAGCGAGAACACCGCCACCGGCGTTTTCTGGTCGACCGCCACGTGCTCGACCATGTTCATCACCAGCGAGGTCTTGCCCATCGACGGTCGCGCCGCGATGATGAACATGTCGCCCCCGTGCAGGCCGTAGGTCATGCGGTCGAGCTTGGAGAAACCGGTCGGCACCCCGCGCATGGCCTCGGGATTGCGGGCCATGGTCTCGAAGTCATCGAACGCCTCGGCGACGTGCTCCTTCAGGGGGCGCACGGAGGCCCCCCGCTCCATCTCCTCGCGGATCGACAGCACCGTCTTCTCGGTCTCGTCCAGCAGCCCGTCGACGTCCTCCTCGTCCTCGTAGGCGCGGGAGATGCTCTCCGAGCAGGTCTGGATCACCCGCCGCACGGTGTATTTGTCGTTGACGATGTCGACGTAGAAATCGAAGTGCGCCGGGGTGGGCACGAAATCGTAGACCTCGAGCAGGGTGGCCGAGCCCCCCACCTGGTCCAGCTGGCGGCGGTCCTGCAGCACCTGGTTGAGGGTCACCGGATCGATCGGCTGAGCCTTGTGGTTCAGCTCGATGAGCGTTTCGAACAGCAGCCGGTGCGCCGGCGAGTAGAACGCCTCCGGCCGCAGCACCTCGATCGCCCGCCCGACCAGCTCCTCCGGCAGCTGCAGCATGCAGCTGAGCACACCGCGCTCGGCATCGTTGGAAAACGGCAGCGACCTGGTGACATCGCTCAAGGGCGAGGGCATGCCCTGCAACCTCGGACCGCCCTCGCGGCCCCCGCCGCCGGACGCCCCGGAAGAGGGCGCACCCTGGTCGGATCGGGATCGGGAGGACTTGGTCTCGGGCTGGCTCATGATGGCGGGCAGGCGATGGCGGGCAGGCGGGAAATCTCAATCAACGGCCGCTCGGATTGGCAAGGGAAGCGGGCGACCGGGCCACCACGATATCGCCCCAAAGCGGGCCGATGCAAACGCTCGATGAGAGCCAAATCGTCCCCGGACCAAGACACGGGTCCGCGCCCCCCTCCCCCACGCCTCCGCCTCACCCAGCCCTCGCGGGCGCAGGTTGAACGAACCGTGCCGTTTCCCCCATGGCGCCCCGCCCTACCCCGGCCTCGCGGGCGCAACCACCGTAGGTTGAATTGTTCCTCAATTCGACCGGGGGGCGCGTCGACCGTTCACGGCGGCAGCCTCCTTCACGGCAGCTTTCGCCACCTGCGAATGGGTCCCAGCTCGTGACCCCGGCACCGGCCCGCTCGCACTGCGCACGGGAGGTCGAGGGGCGGCCGTTCCACCCACCACGCTTCCTCGCTTCAACCGAAGGGTCACAGACCTCAGCGATTTTCTCCAGGGTCCCCTCCCGGCCGGCCCCGATCGTCATTGTCCCCGTCCGAAAGCGGCACCACGCCGGTGCCCACCGGTGTGGCGGGACCGCCATCGCCGGCGCCCGCCGGTTCCTTGCGGAACCACAACTGGATCCCGGTGGCGATCAGCAGCACGGCGAACATCTTGGTCAGCACCTCGTTGCGCAGGCCGCGCATCCATTCGGCGGCAAACCAGGCCGCCACCGTGGCGCCGATGCCGATCGCCAGCACCAGCTTCCAGTTGACCAGACCGCCGCGCCAGTTCTGGCCGGTGGCGGCGATCGCGGTCGGGATGATCACCGCCAGCGAGGTCGCCACCGCCATCTTGTAGTCCAGCCCCAGCAGCCAGATCATGACCGGCACCATGATGATGCCCCCGCCCACCCCGCACAACGCGGCCACCACCCCGCTGGCCAAGCCCAGCAACATCGCGAACACCCAAGTCATGCAGCCACCTAACCCACTCCACCCCGCCGGGCAAGCCACCAGCCATCAGGCAATCACATCCCGCACCACCCGCGCCGGCACCACGCCGGTCAGCTTCTGCTCCAGCCCCTGGAACGGGTAGCTGAAGTGACGGTGATCAAATCCCATCAGGTTGAGGATCGTGGCGTGCAGGTCGCGCAACGGCACCGGATCGACCATTGCGTCGTAGCCGACCGGGTCGGTCTCACCATGACAGTGACCGGCCTTGACCCCGCCGCCGGCCATCCAGATGGTGAACGCGCCCGGGTTGTGGTCGCGGCCGATGAACCTCATCTCGGCGCCACCGCGGTTCTCCTGCATCGGCGTGCGCCCGAACTCGCCGCTCCAGACCACCAGGGTCTCGTCCAGCAGGCCGCGCTGCTTGAGGTCGGTCAGCAACGCCGCCATCGCGCGGTCGATCGACTTGCACTTGTCGACGAATCCCCCGTTGAGCGCCTCGTGCTCGGCCGCCCCGTGCGAGTCCCAGCCCCAGTCGAACAACTGGATGAAGCGCACCCCGCGCTCGGCCAGGCGCCGCGCCAGCAGGCAGTTGTTGGCGAACGACTCCTTGCCGGGTTCGGTGCCGTAGAGCCGGTGCATCGACTCCGGCTCGTCCTTCAGGTCGAACGCTTCGGAGGCGTGTGTCTGCATGCGGAACGCCATCTCATACTGGGCGATGCGGGTCACCGTCTCGGGATCGCCGAAGGTGTCGTAGGTGCGCTGGTTGATCTCGCCGATCGCGTCCAGGCTGCGGCGGCGGATCGACCGGTTGAAGCCGGCCGGGTCGTCGAGAAACAGCACCGGCTCGCCGGTGGAACGGCATTGCACGCCCTGGTAGACCGACGGCAGGAAACCGGAGCCCCACACCGACTTGCCGGCGTCGGGGTTCTTGCCGCCTGACAACAGCACAATGAAGCCCGGCAGGTTCTGGTTCTCGCTGCCGAGCCCGTAGGTCAGCCACGAGCCGATCGAGGGGTGGCCGAGGTTCTGGTGGCCGGTGTGCACCATCATCTGGGCCGGCGCGTGGTTGAACTGGTCGGTCTGCATCGACTTGATGAAGCAGGCGTCGTCGATGCAGCGCTCGAAGTGCGGCAGGCGGTCGGAGATCCACTGGCCCGACTCGCCGGCGCGATGGAACGGATACAACGGTCCGAGCATGTTCGGCGTGCCCTGGATGAAGGCAAAGCGCTTGCCCTCGAGGAACTCCTCGGGACAGGGCCTGCCGTTCAGCTTCTCCAGCTCGGGCTTGTAATCGAACAACTCCAGCTGCGAGGGCGCGCCGGCCATGTGCAGGAAGATCACCCGCTTGGCCTTGCCCGGCAGCGGTGGCGCGGCCGGCGCCAGCGGGGCCGTGGGGTCGTGCGACAACCCGGACGCGGCGCCCGCCCCCAGTTGGCCCATCTGCCCGGCCAGGAACATGGCGCCCAGACCGGTGGTGCAATCCCTCAGGAACTGCCTCCGGGTCGCGTGCTGCAGTCGGTCGTGGACGAGTTGTTGATTGAGATTCACAGATTTATAAGGTGGGTGGGCCGGGTTGAAAAAATCACCGGACCTGCGGGCCGCGCGCCGCGGCATCGCAGGAAGACGGTCACCTTGTCAGGAAGGCGTCGAGGTTGAGGATGGCGTTGGCGGTCACCACCAGGGCGGCGGCCTCGGGGCTGTCGGCCAGCCCCCGGTAAAGTTCTTCGTTCCCGGCCTGCCGGTATTCGGTCGTCACTTCGGCATGCAGGGCCGCCAGCGACGCCACGTCGCGCGCGTCGGCAGGTCGCGCCAAGGCGGTTTCCAGGCCGAACCGCAGCCGCGACTCAAGTTCGTCGCCGCCCTCCTCCTGCATCCGTCCGGCCAGCGCCTGGGCGGCGCGGACAAAGTTCTCGTCATTGAGCGTGACCAGGGCCTGCAACGGCGTGTTGGTCGGCAATCGCCGCGCCGAGCAGATGTCGCGCGCCGGCGCGTCGAAGGTCAGGAACGCCGGATAGGGGCTGGTCCGCCGCCAGTAGGTGTAGAGCGCGCGCCGGTAGCGGTCCTCGCCCTCCGACAACTGCCATTGCGCCCCGGAATACACGTTGTTCCAAATGCCGTCCGGTTGATACGGCATCACCGGCGGACCGTAGCGCTTGTCGCTCAGCAACCCGGATACCGCCAGCGTCTGGTCACGGACCATCTCGGCCGTCAACCGCAGGCGCGGGCCGCGAGCCAGCCAGCGGTTTGACGGGTCGCGCTGCCACAGCTCGGCGCTGACCCGGTTGTCCTGCTGATAGGCGGCACTGGTCACCAGCTCGCGCAGCAGGTGCTTCACCGACCACTCCATTTCACCCTGGAACTGCAGCGCCAGGTGATCGAGCAGCTCGGGATGCCACGGCCGGGTGCCGGACGAACCGAAGTCCTCCACGGTCTCGACAATGCCCACGCCAAACACCTGCTGCCAGAAGCGGTTGACCGCCACCCGCGCCGTCAGCGGCTGATCGGGCTGCACCAGCCAGCGGGCAAGGTCGAGCCGGTCCATCGGCCGGCCGTTGCCCGCGGCATCGCCGTTGCCGTTGCCGTTGCC
>SKLO01000517.1 GCA_007123195.1 Verrucomicrobiales bacterium
GGCGCTGTGGTTTTACATCGCCACCATCATCACGGTGGCGATGCTCTACATCGTCAACCACCTCTCGATCCCGACCAGCCTGCTGCACAGCTACCCGATCTTCGGCGGCGTCCAGGACGCGCTGGTGCAGTGGTGGTATGGCCACAACGCCGTGGCCTTCTTTCTCACCACCCCGATTCTCGGGATCATGTACTACTACCTGCCGAAGGCGGCGCAGCGGCCGGTTTATTCCTACCGGCTGTCGATCGTGCATTTCTGGTCGCTGGTGTTCATCTACATCTGGGCCGGGCCGCATCACCTGCTCAACACCTCGTTGCCGCAGTGGCTGCAATACCTCGGCATGTTCTTCTCGCTGATGCTGTGGGCGCCTTCCTGGGGCGGCATGCTCAACGGCCTGCTGACCCTGCGCGGCGCCTGGGACAAGCTGCGCACGGATCCGGTGCTCAAGTTCTTCGCCGCCGGCGTGACCTTCTACGGCATGGCGACCTTCGAGGGCCCGCTGTTGTCCATCCGCGCCGTCAACGCCCTGTCGCACTACACCGACTGGACCATCGGCCACGTGCACGGGGCCACGCTTGGATGGAACGGGTTCATGGCGGCGGGCATGTTCTACTGGCTGGCACCGCGCCTCTACGGCCGGCGGTTGTATTCGACCAACCTGGCCAACATGCACTTCTGGATCGGCATCACCGGCATCCTTTTGTATGTCGCCACCATGTGGACCGCGGGCATCATGCAGGGGCTGATGCTCAACGCCACGGTCGAGGACGGAACGGTGCTGCAGCACACCGACTTCAACAAGACCACCCAGGCCATCGCCGGACTCTACCTGTTCCGGGGAATCGGCGGCGCCCTCTACCTGGTCGGTTTCTCCCTGATGATCTACAACATCTGGAAAACCGCCCGCGGCGCGGTGCCGGTGGTCGAGACCCGCGAGTTCGTGGTGCCCGCGAGCCGCGTCCACGACCGCATGGGCTGGGGCGAGACCTTCCGCAACGACCCGGTGGTCTACATGCTGCTCGGGCTGATGTTCCTGATCCTGTGGATCTTCCTGCCGCCGCACGCCGACCTCGCGGCGCTGGTCTGCCTCGGGGTGCTGTCGGTCATGGCGGTGCAGACCTTCAAGCGCTCCGGCAAGGCGTGGTCCGGCTGGTATGAGCGGTTGCTGGAGAACTACCTGCCGTTCACCGTGCTGACCCTGATCGCGGTGGCCATCGGCGGCGCGGTGCAGATCATCCCGGCGGTGGTGGTGAACCGTGCGCAGAACATCGAGGACCGCCTGCAGGTGCCCTACACTCCGCTGGAACTTGCCGGACGCGACATCTACGTGGCCGAGGGCTGCTACAACTGCCACTCGCAGATGATCCGCATGATGGTGCCCGACGTGCTGCGCTACGGCCGCCCCGGTGCGTTGGACGACTACTCGCGCCTCGGCGAGAGCATCTACGATTTCCCGTTCCAGTGGGGCTCCAAGCGCACCGGCCCCGACCTTGCCCGCGAGGGCGGCAAACGGCCCAACGTCTGGCACTGGGACCACATGATCGACCCGCGTTCGGTCGTCGACGGCTCGATCATGCCGCCCTACCCCTGGCTGGCGGAGAAGGAAACCGACTACAAGTCGCTTCCTAACAAGATAGCCGTGCAGCGGAGGAACCTCAACGTGCCCTATCCGGCGTGGACCCGGGACGAGATCGAGCAAGGCGCGCGCGATCAGGCGCGCGGCATCGCCGATGACCTCAGGGCGAGTGGTCGCTATGTCAATCCCGACTCCGAGATGATCGCGCTGATCGCCTACCTGCAGAAGCTGGGAACCTATGAGGACGTCGAGCCGGGCGAGCCGGTGCCGTTCGACGGCGGCGGCCCCTACCGCCTGTTCGACGTGCCCGACCACAACCGCCCGGGTCAACCGCTCGGCATGGAGTAAACCCGCCACCCGTCACCACCATCCGTCACCGCCATGTTCAAGCGTCTCGTCGTCGAAAACTGGGTCCAGATCGCCTCGCTGCTTTCGTTCGGGCTGATCTTCTTTGTGTTCATCACCAGCGCCGCGCGCGCCATGCTGTTGCCGAAGGCCAAGGTCAGGCACATGGCCTCGCTGCCGCTGGATGACGAAGGCGCCGACCGGCAAGGCCCGCCGCCGCCGGCCGCCTGACCCCTTCCGGGCATCTCATTCCAACCAACACCACCATGAGCCAGATCACCCAGGACCAGGACGAACATCTCGTCAAGCCGGAGGAACTCCCGCCCGGAGTGGACCTCCGCCCCCATGTCTACGACGGCATCCAGGAGTATGACCAGCGCCTGCCCAACTGGTGGCTGTGGTCGCTCTACATCTTCATCATCGGCTACGGCGTTTTCTGGCTGGCCTACTACCAGTTCGGCATGTTCCAGGACGACGAGGCCCGGCTGGCCGGCAGGATGCAGGCGATCTCCGTCAGGCAGGCGGCGGAACTGGAGTCGCTGCTCGCGGAACTGGATTCCGATGCGCTGTGGCGGATGAGCCGAAACAGCCAGTTTGTCGCCTCCGGCAAGGTGATCTACACGGAAAAATGCGTCGCCTGCCATGCTGCCGACCTCAGCTCGAGGATGGGGGAGGTGCAGCTTCCCGGCGTGCCGCTCAATGGCAGGGAGTGGATCTACTGCATGCTCGACGGATCCACGCCGGTCGATGCGGTCACCGCCGATCCGATGAAGATTTTCGGCCTGATCCACAACGGGTCCCCCGACCCGACCAAGGGCATGCAGGCCTGGGGCCAGGACCTTGGCCCGAGGCGGGTCGCCGAGGTCACCGCCTACGTGTTGTCCTATCACGACGCTCCGCCTCTGGAGGCGGAACCCGACGACACCTCACCGTAATCCACCAAGCCCGTTCGCCATGTCGCACCACCCGTCCCCCAACCGGAAAACGCCGGACCTGGTCTCCGTGACCACCATCAACCGGGACGGATCGCGTTTTTTCCTGCACCCTGCGGACGTGCGCGGACCCTTCACGGCCGCGCGGCGTTGGTTCGCGCTGTTGCTGCTCGCCGTCTACATCCTGCTGCCGTGGATTCCGGTCAACGGCCATCCCGCCGTGTTCTTCAATGTGGCCGAGGGGCGTTACCACGTGATGGGGCTCACCTTCATCACCCAGGACCTGTGGCTGTTGTTCTTCCTCATTTCCGGGCTCGGTTTCAGCCTGTTTTTCATCACTTCGTTGTTCGGCCGGTTGTGGTGCGGCTGGGCCTGTCCTTACACCGTGTTCCTCGAGCATGTGTTCCGGCGGATCGAACGGTTGACCGACGGCGACGCGGCGGCGCGGCGCGCGCTGGCGGCCGCGCCGTTCACTGCCGGCAAGGCGGCGAGGCGAATCGTCAAGCATTCGCTCTATCTCCTCTGTGCGGCCGGCATTGCCCACCTGTTCCTCGCCTACTTCATCTCGCTGCCGACCTTGTATGAATACATGCACCAGGGACCGCTGGCGCACTGGAAATCGTTCGTGCTGGTGTTCGGGCTCACCGGCGCGCTCTACTTCAGCTTCGCCTGGTTCCGCGAGCAGTTCTGCATCATCCTCTGTCCCTACGGCCGGATCCAGTCCGCCCTGACGGACGACGACACCACCATCATCGGTTACGACAGCGGACGGGGCGAACCGCGCGGCAGGAAGGGAACTGCGGGGGCGGGCGACTGCATCGACTGCCGCCGGTGTGTCCAGGTATGTCCCACCGGCATCGACATCCGCAACGGCCTGCAGCTGGAGTGCATCGGCTGTGCCGCCTGCATCGACGCATGCGATGAGATCATGGTGAAGGTCGACCGCCCCAGGGGCCTGGTGCGTTACGATTCGCTCAACGGACTCGAGGGCCGCCGCCGCCGCATCCTGCGCCCGCGCATCGTTCTCTACAGCGTGCTGCTGGCGGCCGGACTCGCGGCGCTGACCCTTTCGCTGGGCCGGCTCAGCCCGGTCCACGCCGTGGTCAACCGGATGGCCGGCATGCCGTTCTACGTGCACGAAGGCGAGGTGCGCAACCAATACAAGCTGCAGTTGGTCAACAAGCGCAACACCGGTGTCGATTTCACGGTCGAGTTCCCCAACCTGCCCGATGGCGCGAGGTATTCCATTTCCGGGGACGCCCTGCGGGTGCCCCCCCAGGACGAGGCCGAGATTCCGTTCACCGTGACCATCGGGCACCGGGACTTCGACGGGCCGTTCGACCTTGAGGTGTTGGTCAGGGCCGGGGACGGAGGGAGGCAGCTTTACCGTTCCATCCGTTTTCTCGGGCCGGACCCGAGGTTCTTCCAGGTCGACCCTGAACCGGATCAAGAGGAGGAGGCACCATGAAACGCTGGCTGGCCGAACATGTTTGGCTGATTTTCTGGGTGGTCTGCCTGTCGCAGGCCGTCCTGTGGGCATGGTGGATCAGTTTTGCCGTCAAGAACCGGCCGCAGGCGATCGAGCCCGGCAGGCCGGCTGCGGGTCAGATGGTTGATTCGACCGAGCAGCAATCCCCATCCGATGAGGAGGTGGCTCCGTGACGGCGGTGGATGCCATCCAGAGCACACCCGCCGCTTTCATTGCCGGGCTGGTGACCAGCGTGCATTGCGTCGGCATGTGTGGTCCGCTCGCCTGCGGTGCGGCCGCCATCGGCAGGACGCCGGCGCAACGCCATCTCGCCGCCGGCGCCTATCATGGAGGTCGGTTGCTGTCTTATGCCGCGCTCGGCGCGCTCGCCGGTGTGATCAGTGCACAACCGCTGCAATGGACCATGTCCAGCCCGGCCGCGGCGCTGCCGTGGATGCTGGTGGTGGTGCTGGCGCTGGTTGGTTTGGGCGTCGACAAGCGCATTCCCTGTCCTGCTCCGGTGGCCCGCCTCAGCCTGCGGGTGCGCCGGCGTCTGCTGGCCGGGCGCGCCGGGCGCGGCAGCTTCATGATCGGCGTGGCCACGCCGCTGCTGCCGTGCGGACCGCTGTGGCTGGTGCTGATCGCGGCGCTCGCCAGCGGCTCGGCCTTGAGGGGGTCGGAGTTCATGTTTGCGTTCGCGCTGGGCACCATCCCCCTGCTGTGGGTCACCCAGGGCGGGTGGGTCTGGCTGCGCGGGCACCTGGGCATCGCCGGCATCGACCGTGCCCGCCGCGGCCTGGCGCTGGCCACCGCACTGGTCATGGCCTGGCGGCTGCGCGGCACGTTGTGGACCTCCGGCACCGACATTCCCGCCTGCTGCGGCGGGTGACACCTGCCCTGACTTTATCTGAACCAAAGAATTCAACCACTGATGGACACTGATGAACACTGATACTGAAGGATAGCCTAGTATTCTAAAAACATCAGAACTTTTAATCGCATGAAACC
>SKLO01000273.1 GCA_007123195.1 Verrucomicrobiales bacterium
GTGGCCGGCTGGGTCGAGGAGGTGCGCGCCAGCTGCCTGCGCTGGCAGGCGATGGAGGGCGCGGATTGGGGCGTGCGCTGGCTCGGGTTGACCGGGGAACCGGCGTTCATCAGCGAGGTGGCGGTGGGCATGGAGCACGATATGCGCGGCACCGCGGGCATGACCGCGCTGGCGGTGGCGCTGTTGTTCTGGCTGTTCCACCGGCGGCTGCGGCCACTGCTGTGGCTGATCGCCATGATGGCGCTGGTGCTGGGCGCCACTCTCGGCCTCGGCGCCTGGCTGTTCGGCTCGTTCAGTGTCATGAGCGTGGGCTTTGCCTCGATCCTGATCGGCCTGGTGGTCGACTATGGCGTGGTGGTCTTCAGCGAGGCGCGGGCGGAACCGGGCACCGCTCGCGAGCTGCGGCAGCGGGTCGGTTACTCGATCCTGTGGGCCGCCACCACCACCGCGGCGGTGTTCGCCGTGATGGGCTTCAGCAGCCTGCCCGGGGTGGCTCAACTCGGCCGTTTGGTGGCGTTGGGGATCTTGCTCGGTGCGATCGTGATGCTGGTGATCTACCTGCCGCTGGCGGCGCGCCTGACCGCCGGGCGCAAGCCCGCCGCCCGTCCTGCCCCGGTGGCCACAAGCATCGTTCCCCGACCCGGTCGAGGAGCGGGCCAGGGGCGCCTTGGTCGATTGGGTTGCCATTGGAGCGTGTGGTTGCCCCTCTTGCTGTGGCTGGGCGCGGTGGCGGTGTTGTGGCAACGCGGACTGCCACAGTTCGATCATGGGTTCGAGGTCCTGCGTCCAAGCGAGAGCCCGGCGATGGAGGCGTTCGAGCGTGTGCTGGGCATCGATGACGAGTCGGCCAACGGCAAGCCGCTGACGGTCCCGGTGGTGATCTCGGGCCGGGACTACGGCGAGGTGAAACGACGCCTGCAACTCGCTCAGGACGAGGCTGTCCGGCTGCAACGCGACGGCCTGGTTCTGCGGTCGATGTTTCCCCTGGCGCTGTGGCCACAGACCGACCGCATGACCACCCGGCTGGCCGAGGCCGGGCAATGGTTTGAACGCCTCCCCGAACTGCGCGCGGAGGCCGATGCGGCTGGTTTCGAACCGGAAGCCATGGCGCTGACCGAGGTGGTGCTGGAGACCTGGCGTCAGTGGAGCCGCGGCGACGGCCTGCAAACCGCACTCGATCAGGTGGGCGAAAGCGCCCTGCTGGCGCGGTTGATGGATCTCAACCCCGGAGCGCCTGCGGCGCTGGGCACTCTGGAACTGGCCCCGGGAGGCTCGCTGACGGAACTGGGCGATCGCATGCGCGCGGTGGATGAGGACATCCTGCCAGCCGCCTGGGAATCCATCGCGCCGGCGGTCGAACCGCTGGTGTGGCACGACCTGCTATGGGTGTTCACCCCGATGATCGCGCTGCTGCTGGTCCTGCTGATCGTGGTCTTCCGCGGCTGGCGCGACGTGGTGCTGACGCTGGCGGCAATGTCCTTCGCCATGACCCTGCTGCTGGCCTGGATGGCGCTGGCCGGTTGGCAGTGGAATTTTCTCGTCATCACCGCCGTGCCACTGCTGGTGGGGGCGGGTCTGGACTACAGCATCCACCTGCTGCTGGCGGTCAGACGGCACGCCGGCGACTTGTCTCGGGTGTGGCTCGGCGTCGGACGGGCATTGGTATTCTGCGGGCTGTCCACCGCGATCGGTTTCGGCAGTTTGGCGCTGGCGGCCAATCGCGGCCTGATGGGATTGGGACTGGTCTGCAGCAGCGGTCTGCTGCTGATGATGGCCACCGCCGTGCTGCTGCTGCCGCGCTGGGCGGTGCGCTTCAACCGGCGGTCGGGACAGTGAAACCGGCCCGACTTGCCCGGCGCAGCTGCCGGGTCGATGTGGTTCTCAAGCATGCGCAAGGGGCAATTTCAACGCCGTTGGCCGTTGAGGGTGGCCCGACATCCGGCTAACCTGAAGGAAGCCCGCCTGACGGGCGTCCACCCCACGAACTCATCATCCCCATGAAGCACTCATTTTACTGCGCGCTGTTCGCCGGCGCCCTGCTGGCGGCGCCGGTCCCGGCGGCCGAGAACGCAGACAAGCCCGCATCGCTGGCTGATCTGCCGGCCGGCACCACCGAGGCGGTCGGCCAGGGTTTTGCGGAGCCACGCGAGGACGGGGTGCTGCGGGTGCTGATCGTGGGTTCGGGCGATGCCCACAACTTCCCGCGTTACTGGCTGCAAATGGACGGCGAAACCCTGCGCGAGGCGGGCGGGATCGACACCGCCGCCACGCCCAACCTCGACGAAGCCCTGGAACTGCTGCCGCAAGCCGACGTGCTGGTGTTCAGTGGCAACCACCGGCAGTATGGCGAAGCGCGGTTTCAACAGGCACTGAATGCGTTTGCCGACCAAGGCGGCGGCCTGGTCATGCTGCATGCCGCCACCTGGGTGCATCCCTGGGAGGGATACAACAGCCGCTTCGTCGGCGGCGGCTCGCGCGGCCACGGCTTCATGGACGTGGAAGTCACGGTGAAAAACACCGATCACCCGGTGATGCGCGGCGTGCCGGAGTCTTTCACCATCACTGACGAAAGCTACCACCACGAGTTCGAAGACGGCGCCGAGTATGAACTGCTGGCCGAGAACGGACCCGACGACCGCACCCGCAAGCCGCACGCCAGCGTGTGGGTGAAAACGGACGACAAGGCCCGCATTGTCTGCATCACCCACGGCCACGACGCCCGCGCCCACGAGAATCCGGCCTACCGGACCATGTTGGTCAATGCGGTGCGCTGGGTGGCGGAGAACGGCGAGTGACTTCCGCTGCCAACGCCGCAAACCCGCCGTCGTCCCCTCCAACGAGGCCCGCTGTTCCGTCAGCAGGC
This sequence comes from Verrucomicrobiales bacterium, assembly GCA_007123195.1. Lineage (GTDB taxonomy): Bacteria > Verrucomicrobiota > Verrucomicrobiia > Verrucomicrobiales > SKLO01 > SKLO01. The sequence continues at coordinate 2,864 of SKLO01000273.1, forward strand.
CCTGCCGCGTAGCCGGTTGGGCAACGGCATGTTCAAAACCCATTCTTAATCCCCCGCCATGCATCAGGACCACCAACCGCCGCCAACCGCCGACACGTCCTGGGCTCCATGGACGCGCCGCCGCTGGCTTGGCTCGGCCGTGGCCGGAGTTTCCGTGGCGACCGCCGGCAGGCTGCCGCTGCCCCGGACCAGCGCCGCGCCGGCCACGACCGAGACAGCCGGGACCCGGGGGGACCCGGACGGACTGGCCTTCGTGGTTTTGTCAGACACCCACTACACCGCGCCGCAGGATGCGCCGGACGAACTCGATCGCGATATCGTCGAAGTCAACCGCCGGCTGATCGACGACGTCCACCAACTGCCCGGCCTCGAGTTTCCCGACGAGATGGGCGGCGGCCCGGTGCCGGCACCGCGCGGGGTCCTGCACCTCGGCGACATGATTGAAACCGGCGACAAAGGGACCGGCGACCTGAGCGTGCAACGGCAGCACACCGAGTGGCACGCCTACGTCAAGGACTTTGGCCTGACAGGAACCGAAGGCCGCCTCCGGCACCCGGTCTACGAGGTCCATGGCAACCACGACAGCGTGCGCGAGATGAATGTGGTCATGGAGGCGCTGATCGAGCGCAACCGCCGGCGTCCGCTGGTGAACCACGTTTCCGACAGCGGGGTCTGCTACTCGTGGGACTGGCAGGGCGTCCACTTCATCGCGCTTGGCATCGTGGTCGGACACAATGACCAGGGCCTGCCAATCGGGCGCTACAAGGCCTACGATTCGCTGGCATTCCTGCGGCAGGACCTGCGCGAGCGGGTCGGCGACAGCGGCCGGCCGGTCATCCTGATGCATCACATCGACCTGTTGCGCTACAGCCAGCCATGCAGCGGGGAATCACCCGCCGGCGGAGAGTGGAGCGCCTGTGATGTCGAGGCCTACCACCAGTCACTCGCCGGCTACAACGTGGCGGCGATTTTCCACGGCCACCTGCACGGCCTGCGGACCGACCACTGGGACGGATCCTCTCAAACCACTGACAAGGGGGATGGCATCCCTGTATTCGGCGTCCGCGCCGGCGGTGCCGGCGGCAGCAACCGGGGCTACTTCCACTGCGCCGTCGAAGGAGGTGAGTTGGTGGTCCGGGAACGGGTCTCGCTGCGGGCCGATACCGGATGGCTGGAGGAGAACAGCACCTGGGGCGGACATTGGCGCGTGCCGCTGCGGGTCGCCGCCGGCTGAGGTCACGGGAGTGGTTTCCGAGGGTCAACCGATCCCGGCACCGGCGCCGGGCCCGTCAGTCCCTCTCCAGATGGATCTCAGCGATCGCAATCGCGGTCTCGCCCGCAGTGGAATACAGCAGGTAGACCCGGCCGTCCTCCTCGTAAATTGCCGGATCGCGCAACTCGTGCACGAAGTCGTAGGTGGCCCCGAAACGGGACGGCCGGATCGGCTCGTTGGCGCCCTCGTAGTCCTCCTCCGGTGTCACCACGCTGACCGGCTGGCTGAACTTCCATTCGGTCCAGTCAGCGTCCAGATTGACGATGCGCGAGCAAAGGATGTGCTCGGGCTCGTCACCGCCACGCGAGTAAAACACGTAAACCTCGCCATCGTGCTGCCACACCGCCTTGTGCCGCACCCGCGGCAGGATGCGCGGACCGGTTTCAAAATCGGTGACGCCGTCCCGCGAACGATAAATGATGCCGCCGTCGTTGTGATACTTGGCCAGCGCGTAATGCCATCCATCGCGTGAAAATACGCGGAAGTAGAACAGCCCCAGGTAGTCCTGCTGTGCGGTGAAGTTCAAGCCGTCGCCCGACAGCGCCAGGTAGGTGCCCTGGCCGCGCGGGCCGCCGCTGGGCGTCGGCTGGTGGAAATACATGCGGATCCGTCGCAACTCCTCGTCGATATGCACGTCCGGGCTGGCGACATGATCGCCGCGACGACCCTCGTAGCCCGGCGTTTCCTCCAGCGGCAGCACGCCCGGGGCATGCACGGTCCAGGGGCCGGCCAGCTCGTCGGCGGTGGCCAGGCGGATGAATTTGCCGTGGTGATGCCCGAAGTAGAGATAGTAGCGACCAAGCGGCTCCTCCAGCCAGGGCGGTGCAGCCACCAGCGATGGGCCGTTGATGTTGCGCCCGACCTCGCCCTCCATCCCCGGCAGGTCGCGATGGATGATCGGGTTGTTGTCAAAACGCTCGACCCGGAACGAAAACCCGGGGTCGCCCTCGGCATGGGGCGCCGGACCTTCTTCGGCCTGGCCGGCCACCTGTCCGAGACCAATCAGGGCGCCCGCCAGCAGTACGCTCAACCGACGGCCTGGCGGTGTAAAGTCGCCGGAACGCCGACCAACGCAGCGGATTCGGGCTGACGAGGACGCCGGAGAACGGGGAAAGAGACGAGCAGGGGACTTCATGTCGGATGTCTGTTGCCGAAGGTCAGGGGATTGGCGGTCACGGGCAGGGGCTCAA
>SKLO01000521.1 GCA_007123195.1 Verrucomicrobiales bacterium
CGGGAGACCCTCCACAACCTCCACACCCTCCCCGGCGTCACGCCCAACATGCTGCGGGGCCACGCCGGACGCCTCGTCGAACGCTACAATGCCGAGGTGCCCGAGGAAGTCTTCACCCTGGCTCTTGAAAACATGGACCGCGTGGACGACGCCACCCGCGACGCCCTCATGCGCAAAGCCGCCGAACGCCGCCGCCGATGATTGAATTCCGCGACATTCACAAACGCTATGCAGACGGCACTCGCGCGGTTGATGGAGTCAGTTTGTCGATTCCCGAGAGCCAGTTCTGTGTGCTTCTGGGTTCCTCCGGCGCGGGCAAGTCCACGCTGTTGAAGATGATCAACGGGATGGTCGAACCCACCTCGGGGGAATTGCTCGTGACCAGCGAAGCACTGAACGGAAAAACCCGGTCCCGCATCCAGCGCAGGGTGGCCATGATCCATCAGCACTTCAATCTGGTCGCCCGCCTTTCGGTGGAAACCAACATTCTCTCCGGGGCCATCGCCACGGTTCCCGCCTGGCGCATCTTTGCCGGAGCCTACCCCGCCGAGTTGCGCCGGCGGGCCGCTCTCCTGGCCGAGGAAATGGGGCTTTCCGAGGTCCAGTTTCACCGCCGCTGCGCCGACCTTTCCGGCGGGCAGCAACAGCGTGTGGGCATCGCCCGCGCTTTTCTCCTCCAGCCCCCCGTCGTCCTTGCCGACGAGCCCGTCGCCAGCCTCGATCCCGCCACCAGCAACGGCGTCCTCAAAGCGCTCCGGCACACCGCCCGCGAAAATGGGGCCACGGTCGTCTGCAGCCTTCACCAGGTAGATTTGGCCCGCGCCTTCGCTGACCGCATTGTCGGCATGCGAGACGGTCGCGTGGTCTTTGACGGCTCTCCGGAGGCGCTCGACACCACCGCCTCTGAAGCCCTTTATGCCCGCGCCGGCTCATGAGCCCGACCCAGCAACCGATTCCTGCCTTTCATGCCCGGTCCGCCCGTGAATGGAGCCTTCCGCCAGCCCACGGTCCGCGCTTCTTTCTGACCCTTGTCATCGTGGCGCTGCTCGTTCTTTGGTCCGGGCGCAATGTCGAGATGGACCGCATGCTGGTTGAAACCGGCGGGGCGCTTGCCCATTCCGTCGGACTCAAGGAGGAATCCCAGGTGGCCGAGGGTGCCGGCGCGCTCCTCCAAGCCATGTTTCCCCCGGTCTTTTCCCTCGAAACCGCCATCGACCGGATCGACGATTTTGACCCTGACCGCCTGCCCCTTTTCTCCCGTCTGGAGGTGCGCGAACAACTCGACGTCGAGATCAACTACGAAACGCTGGAGCAGAATATTCTCGTCGTCCGCGAGGAGATCCTCGTTCAGCCGCTCGGTTATCTCGTCCTCGTACTGCAAAAAATGGGCGAAACCCTGGAGATCGGTTTGTGGGGAACCTTCATCGCCGTGCTCCTGAGCCTGCCCCTGGCCTATTTCAGTGCCCGCAACTACTCCCCCAACCGCGCCAGCTACTTTGCCGCACGCGGCACTGTGAGCTTCTTTCGCACGATCCCCGAACTCATCTCCGCCCTTCTTCTCGTTCTCGCTTTCGGCTTCGGACCGATCGCCGGGGTGCTCGCGCTCGGCCTCCATTGCACCGGCTTTCTTGGAAAATTCTACGCCGAGGATATCGAGAACGCCGAACGCGGCCCTCAGGATGCCCTTCGTGCCCTTGGAGCGGGGCGCCTGCGCGTTCTCCGCGTCGCCGTCATTCCTCAGGTGCTTCCGCAATACATCGCCTACACGCTCTACATCCTCGACCGCAATGTGCGCATGGCCGCCGTTATCGGCATCGTCGGTGCAGGCGGCATCGGCCAGGAACTCAAGGGGCGCTACGATGTGTTTGATTACGGTCACGTCGCCACCATCCTTCTTGTTCTTTTTGTTACCGTCCTCCTGCTCGACCACCTGTCCGCGCGCATCCGCGCAAGGATCATCCGCTGAGGTGAAGTTTCGCCTCCTTCCGGTCAGCATGCCTGCATCATTTCCAGGTTCGCCCGATCCCGTCGGCCGTGCTTGCCAGAATTGCAAGTCCCGCCTCGCGCCACTCGAACCCTGCGCCCTCACTCCACCGCCTGCGGCCGCAGCGCCCGCAGTGAGAACAACCCCGTGTCCGCTTCCCTGATCGGGCGCGCCCCTGTCCTTGCGTTTCGGCCCGAAACACCTCCGCCGAGCCGGAAACAACTCCTCGATGGGTCCGCGGCCGCCCGGTCTCATCCGCCAGCCTCCGTGCCTTCGCCGAACACCCAGCAGCGACACCACCCCGCCGCGCTCATGGGGCCCCTGGCCGGCTTGACGTCCCGTGAATCCAGGGGCCGCCCGATCACCCGGCACAACCCCCGCCGCGCCCGCCTGCTGCCCGCCACCGCCTCCGCGTAGCCGCACCAGCGATCGTCCCGCTCTCCCCGGCATCCTGCCGCCGTGTCCCCGGGTGGGTCGGCTGATCGGGTGGAAAGATCGGCTCGCGGGCGGGCGTTGATTTGCCAGCGCCCAGGTGTTAGCCTGAGTTCCACGCCGCCCATGCCCAAGCAGGACTCCAAGCCCGAACCGATTTTCAACTCCTGCCCCAGCTGCGGCGAGGTGATCGACGTGTCGATCGTCGGTCCATTCACTGAAATCACCTGCCCGCACTGTTCGGAGTCCATCCGGGTGAGGACCCAGTTCGATCAGTTTGTGATCGAATCACGCATTGGCGAGGGGGGAATGAGCCGGGTCTACGCCGCCAACGACACCCGGCTCGGGCGCTCCACTGCGCTGAAGGTGTTGCACCCCGAGTTTTCCCGCGACGACAACCGGACGGCGCAATTCGAGCGTGAGGCCAAGCTCACCGCCGGGGTCAGCCACCCCAACGTGGTCAAGGTGTTCTCGGTGGGGCGCGACCAGGGCTACTTCTACATCGCCATGGAGCACGTCACCGGCTCCAATCTGGAGCAGCTGATCCGTGGTGCCGGGCTGTTGGACGAGGAATTCGTGCTAGATCTTGGCAGCCAGGTGGCGGGCGGCCTGCGGGCGGCCCACCTTGAGGGGTTGATCCACCGCGACGTCAAGCCCGGCAATATCCTGATCACGGGGGACAACGTGGCCAAGCTGGTCGACTTCGGCCTGGCCCTGATCAGCGGCGGCGAACAGGATGACTCCGGGGAAATCTGGGCCACTCCCTATTACGTTCCGCCGGAGAAACTGGAGGGCCAGCCGGAGGACGTGCGCAGCGACATTTACAGTCTCGGGGCCACCCTGTTCCACGCCCTGGCCGGGCGACCGCCGTTTGATGCCGACACCAATTCACTGGAGGAACTCAAGCAGATCAAGAGCCAGGCGGTCCGCCTGCTGGACCATGCCGAGCATGTCAGCCCGCGCACGGCGGCGGTGATCGACCGGATGATGGCGCGCGAGCCGGACGACCGCTACCAAACCTACGAAGAAGTGCTGGAAGCGCTGCACGATGCGCGCAGCCTGCTGGGCACCGAGGTCGCGGGACCGTCCAAGCGCCGCCGGATACCCTTGGTCGGCATGGCCGCTGCAGCCGCGATCGCACTGGTGCTGGGCGTCATGTTCGGCCCCTCGGCGGACAACCGCCGACCGAACGGCAACAACGCGTCGAATGCCGTGGTGGTGGATACCGGCGGCGGCACCCAGGTGCGGACCGCCGACGGCTCGACGGTGGCTGAAAAGTTCATCGAGTCCCGCAACGCCATGTTCGAAAAGCGGCTGGCCGACGCCGAGATCGGCTTCCGCGAATTGATGACCCTGCCTGGTGTGCGCCAGCCGACCCTCAATTGGGCGCGTTACAATGCCGGTCTGTGCGCGTTGATCGAGGGCGATGTAACCCGGGCGCGATCGGCCTTTGCCAACATGCTGCGCGACGCCGAATTCAGCAGCGACCCTGAGGACGCCGGATTGGTTGACATGTTCCGCGTCACCGGCCGGATGATCTCCGAGCCGTCGGCCTTTTCGTCGGAAGCCGCGGCCCAGCTGACCCAAGGGCCCGACCGGGTGCTGGGCCTGCTGGCGCTCGGGTTTGAGCGCTGGGCCTCGCTCGATCTCGCGGGGGCGCGCCAGTTGATGGAGCAATTTGCCGGGGCCAGCGCCGGCATGAGCGAGAACTCGATCAACCGGTATCGCGAGCTTGCGGACCCCTACCTCCACGACCTGCGGCTGGTGGCTCCATGGCTGGCTGAGGCATCGACTGACCAGGAACTCGACGATGCTCTGGAGGATCGCAAGGACCTGGCCAAGGTGGCCGCCGACCTTCGCACCACCAGCGGGCCCGCGCGGCAGTTGGTGATGACCCGGCTGAACAGCCTCGACCGCTCGATCCAGGCCATGCGCAGTGCCGAGGCCGAAGCCGAACGGCGACGGCTGCAGGAGGTCACCCGGCGCGAGTTGGCGATGATGGCCGAGCTGGCGGAATCCCTTGATCTTCACCGCGACGACATGAATTTCGCCGCCGCTGTGCGCGCCCTGGAAGCTGCCAACTTCGAGAGTCCGGAGGCCCGTGCCGCCCGGCGCGACAGGCTCTACCTGTGGACCTCGGCCGAACAGTTTGTGGTTCACCTGCTCGACGACCTGGCCAACGAGCCGATTGAGGGGGCCTTCAGGCGCCGCAGCGCTCCGCCGGTGCAGGGCAAACTGACGGTGGCCGAGCGCCACCAGTGGCAGATCGAAGTCGCCTCCGGCGAGATCAGCATCCCGTTTCGCGACCTCGACCCGCGCTGGCTGATCAATCTGGCCCTGGAGCAGGCGGAACAGGTAGACGACTCCACCGAGTATTACCAACGCCAGGAATGGATCGTCAATTTCGCCCATGTTACCGGTCAGCAGGACCTGTGCGAACATCTCGCCACCAACCTGATGGCGGAGAATCGAAGCTTTCGCGAGCGTTGGTTGAAGGTCATCGAGATGACCTTCGGCAGCTGAGGCCGGAAGGCGCAGGGGCCCTCAAGGTGGGCTTACTGGGGCCCCGGGGGGCTTGCGGGCTTCACGACAAAGGGGGCGGGACATCCAGAGGTGACGGCCCGGGGAGCCGGGAGCCGCTCACTCCCCGGTCGCGGCCGACTGGTCGGGAGCGGCGTCGCCGGCGAGATCCGGGAACATCAGCTTCAGTTGCCAGTTCATCAACCGGCTCGCCGGGTCGGCGCCGCCGATGACGATGTCCTCCAACACAGCCCTCGAGGCAATCAGCGAGCGGTCGATTGCCAGCCGTTCCTCCAGCTCGTTGCGGCGCTGCAGCAGTGCCGACAGCAGTTCCTCGTGACCTTCGGGCGGGGTCGCCCGTGGCCCGCCGCGGCGCC
>SKLO01000303.1 GCA_007123195.1 Verrucomicrobiales bacterium
GCCGGTGTTGGTTTCGGTTGTCTTGTTTTTGGTTTCGCTCCGCCGCGGTTTCGGGCGCCCGGGGGGCGGCTCCGGCCCCGAGGCGGGGCAAATGGAACGGGCGACCTGCATGGGCGGTCGCCGTGGAAGCCGGTCAGGCGGCGGATTGTTCCTGGTCGACCTTGGCCTGGAGCACGCGGGCGAGCGCCGTGGCCGGCTCGTTGAGCACGCGGGCGAGCATGGTGCCGGGCTGGTTGAGCAGGCCGAGGAACTGGGACTGCAGGATTTCCAGTGGCGGAAGCTCGGCGAGACCGCGGATGTCCTCGGCGCTGAGAAACCGGCCATCGAGCACGCCGCCCTTGACCTCGGGCTTTTTCTTCGAGTGCTTGTCGGCGAAGGTCTTGACCGCCTTGGCGGCGGCGCAGACGTCCTCCTCGCCGGTGACCACCGCGGTTTGTCCACTGAGGGATTGCTCAAGGTCGGCGGGCAGCTCCTCGGTGCGGATGACCGACTTGATGAAGGTGTTCTTGTAAACGTGGATCTCGGCGCCGGTTTCGCGGAGCTGGTCGCGCAGCTGGACGAACGACGGCACGTCGAGCCCGTGATAGTCCACCACGAACAGGAACGGCGAGGCGTTGACCCGGTCGAGCAGCGACTTGATGATGATGTTTTTCTCGGATTGCATGGCTCGGTCTGGTGGTTAGGCGGTCATGAACGGACTGGCGTCGATCTTGACGGAGGGCGACATGCTGGCGGCCAGGTGGACGCTCTGGAGGTAGCGGCCGCGGGCGCTGGCCGGCTTGGCGCGCACGATGGCGTCGATGGCGGCGGTGGCATTCTCCTCGATCTGCGCGGGCTCGAACGAGACCTTGCCGATGGCCAGGGCGACGTTGCCGCTGCGGTCGAGCTTGAAGTCGACCCGGCCGGCCTTGACCGCTTTGACGGCGGCGGCGGTGTCGTCGGTGACGGTGCCGGTCTTCGGGTTGGGCATGAGACCGCGTGGCCCGAGCTGGCGGCCGAGCTTGCGAACTTCGGACATGGCGTCGGGGGTGGCGACAGCGACATCGAAATCCATGAACCCGCCCTTGACCTTGTCGATCAGGTCGGTGAAGCCGACTTCATCGGCGCCGGCTTCCTTGGCGGCGGCGGCGGCATCGCCCTGGGCGAACACGACCACCCGGACGTCCTTGCCGCTGCCGTGGGGCAACGGGCAGGTGCCACGGACCATCTGGTCGGACTTGCGCGGGTCGACACCGAGGCGCACGGCCAGGGTGACGGTTTGGTTGAACTTGGTGCCGGGGAAGTTCTTGATCACTCCGGCGGCTTCGGCCAGAGGGTATTCCTTGGTCGGATCGACCAGCGCGGCTGCCTGCTGGTAACGTTTGCTTCGTTGGGTTGCCATGGTGGTGGGCAGTTCGAGCGGGGTCCTTGGTCACGGCGGCAGGGCGGAAGAAACGGGGGCTGGATCTTTCTTCGGACTGCGGACCGGCTTTGGACTCCTCCTGCTGGGTGTGGTGGTTGCTTGCTGTGGTGTCGCCACCGGAGGGCGGCGAGAATGGGCTGGCAGGGACCTGTGGTGGCGGATCAATCGACCACTTCGAGGCCCATCTGGCGGGCGGTGCCGGCGAGGATTCGGGCGGCGGCTTCTTCGTCGGTGGTGTTGAGATCGACCATCTTGCGCTGGACCACCTCGGCCAACTGGGCGCGGGTGATCTTGCCGACCTTGGTGCGGTTCGGCTCGGCGGAACCCGAGGCCAGGTTGGCGGCCTTCTTGAGCAGCACCGCTGCGGGCGGCTGCTTGGTGATGAAGGTGAAGCTCTTGTCCTTGTAGACCGTGATGACGGTCGGCAGCACTTCGCCGGCGCCGGACTGGGTGGCGGCGTTGAACTGCTTGCAGAACTCCATGATGTTGACCCCGGCCTGGCCGAGGGCGGGACCGACGGGGGGTGCCGGGTTGGCCTGGCCGGCCTTGATTTGGAGCTTGATCTGTTTGACGATTTCCTTGGCCATGTGGTGCGGATGGTGACGGTGTTTGCCGTCCCGGAGCGGGCGGCGGCAGGTTGACGTTCGTTGGTGAAAAGCGGGTTGGCGGTCTGGTCTGGCTGGCTGATGGATCCTGATCAGGCCTTCTCCACCTGCCAGTAGCCGAGGTCGACTGGTGCGGCGCGGCCGAAGATGGTCACGGAAACCCGCAGCTTGCCGGCCTCGGGGTCGATCTCCTCGACGATGCCGGTCTGGCCCTCGAACGGGCCGTCAGCGACCCGGACGGAGTCGCCGACCTGGAACACGATCTTCGGCTTGACGTTTTCTTCGCGCTCCTTGATCTGGGCCAGCATGCTCTCGACCTCGCGTTCGCGCATCGGGATCGGCTTGTCACGGGTGCCGGCGAAGTTGATCACCCCGGTGGTTTCCTTGATGAAATACCAGGTGCGGTCGACCAGGCGGTTGTCCTCGTCAAGCAGGTGCATGTTGGCGATCACGTAGCCCGGAAAGAACTTGCGCGAGGTTTCGGTCTTCTTGCCGCGCTTGACTTCCGAGACGCGCTCGGTGGGGACCAGCACCTCGAAGACATAGTCGCCCATTTCCTCGGTCTCGATGCGGCGCAGGATGTTGTCGCGAACCTTCTGTTCCTGTCCGGCGAGGACATGGACGACGTACCACTGTTCACGCGGGGACGGGATGGCTGCCATGGTTGAGAAAACGGTCGGAGAAAATCTGGTCGGACGCTCCGCGGCGGGCGGCGGAGGTCATGATGAGGTCGGGGCCCGGCGGGCGGGAGAGGGATCGGGATCGGCGTTGGTGCGGGTCCAACCTGCCGTCGTTCGGGGGTGGCCCGACGTGGCGGCAGGCTCAGCGCAGCAGGAGTTCGCGGACGGAATTGAGAATCAGGTCGGCGGTCGAGACGTAGGCGCCGAGCAGCAGCATTGCGATGAAGACCACGATGGTGGCGTCGGTCAGTTCCTTGAAGCGCTTGAATCCCTTTTCGCGCGGATCCCAGGGCCAGGTGGCCTTGCGCAGTTCGTCGCGGGTTTCGCCGAGATATTTGGAGATGCGCTTGAACATGATGTGATGTTTCGCAGCTTGCTGCCGGTGGCGCTGCTGGCAGGCCAGGAGGGACTCGAACCCCCGACATTCGGTTTTGGAGACCGACGCTCTACCAACTGAGCTACTGGCCTGTGAAGCAGTGGGCCGCAGGCCCCGCCAAGTGGCGATCTGTAGGATAGACCCGATTCCGGGTGCTTGCAAGTGCCCGGGGACAGCAAACCGCCGGGGGTCGAGGCTGGGCTCGACTCCCGACGGATCGCTGGACCGGGCCGCGGGCTCGATCGGCTGGAACCGCCGCCCACCGCGACCCGGTCACGGGTGGTGATGATTGGATCAGTCGAGGATTTCGCTGACCCGGCCGGCGCCGACGGTGCGGCCGCCCTCCCGGATCGCGAAGCGCATGGTTTTCTCCATGGCGATCGGAGTGATCAGGTCGACGGTGATGGCGACGTTGTCGCCGGGCATGACCATTTCCACGCCCTCGGGCAGGCTGATCTCGCCGGTCACATCGGTGGTGCGGAAGTAGAACTGCGGACGGTAGTTCTTGAAGAACGGCGTGTGACGGCCGCCCTCGTCCTTGCTGAGCACGTAGACCTCGGCCTTGAACTTCTTGTGCGGAGTGGTTGAGCCGGGCTTGGCGATCACCTGGCCGCGCTCGATGTCGGTCTTCTTCAGACCACGCAACAGCAGGCCGACGTTCTCACCCGCACGACCCTCGTCGAGCAGTTTGCGGAACATCTCGATGTCGGTGACGGTGGTTTTCTGGGTGTCACGGATGCCGACGATCTCCACTTCCTCCATCTTCTTGACGATACCACGCTCGACGCGGCCGGTGGCGACGGTGCCGCGACCCTCGATCGAGAACACGTCCTCGACGGGCATCAGGAACGGCTGGTCGATCGGTCGCTCCGGCAGCGGGATGAACTCGTCGACGGCTTCCATCAACTTGTTGATGTTCTCCTTGTGGTCGGCGTCCCCCTCAAGGGCCTTGAGGGCGCTGCCGCGCACGATCGGGATGTCGTCGCCGGGGAAGTCGTAGGTGCTGAGCAGGTCGCGGACTTCCATTTCCACCAGGTCGAGCAACTCCTCATCATCGACCTGGTCGACCTTGTTCATGAACACCACCACGGCCGGCACGCCGACCTGGCGGGCGAGAAGGATGTGCTCGCGGGTCTGTGGCATCGGGCCGTCGGCCGCGCTGACGACCAGGATGGCGCCGTCCATCTGGGCGGCTCCGGTGATCATGTTCTTGACGTAGTCGGCGTGACCCGGGCAGTCGACGTGGGCGTAGTGGCGCGCCTCGGTCTGATACTCGACGTGGGCGGTCGAGATGGTGATTCCGCGCTCGCGCTCCTCGGGAGCGGCGTCGATGTCGTCGTATTTGCGGGCGTCGGCGAAGCCTTTCTCGGCCAGCACGGAGGTGATGGCGGCGGTCAGGGTGGTCTTGCCGTGGTCAACGTGGCCGATGGTGCCGACATTGACGTGCGGCTTATCGCGCTGGAACTGTTGTTTGGCCATTGTGGGTGGTTGTGATTGGATGCGCCCCGGCTGATCGAGGACTGGTGTTTCTAGGATAAAGCACCGGACGATAGCGCCGGCGCGGCTGCAAGCCCCGGCAGATCGACCGGGTCCGCTGAGATGGAGCTCATGGCGGGAATTGAACCCGCGACCTCGTCCTTACCAAGGACGCGCTCTACCCCTGAGCTACATGAGCACTCTGCGGCGAATTGATAGAACAAGTCACCTGCCAACCTCGCCGCCGAAGGACGCCCGGAGGAACTCCGGCCCCACATGGGGATCGCCCTTCGGGGCTCGATTTGCAGGTGACTTGCCGCACCAATTACTCCCGGCGAAAAACGGGCCCTGCGTATGAACACCGGACCCGTTTCGCCAAAGCGTCGTTGAGCCTACGACGCCGGATGCCTTTGTCAAAAAAAAATGTCGATCTGACGACGATTTTTCTTGCCAAGCCGGACCCACTCCATCTGACCTCCGTGCCCCACCTACAGGTCGGCCTCCGCCACCCGCTCCCGCACCCGCTCGATCCGCCGGGCGCGGCCGTCGGCCGGATCCACCTCGACCAGCGCGCCACAGACCAGGGCGTCGCCGCCACCGACCCCGAACCGGGTTGGCATGCCGTTGCGGAACCGCTGCAGCACGGGGTCAATGCGGCTGCCGATGATCGACTCGCACGGTCCGCACATGCCGGCGTCGGTCAGCACCGCGGTGCCGCCGGGCAGGATCTGCTCGTCGGCGGTCTGGACGTGGGTGTGGCTGCCGATCACCGC
>SKLO01000026.1 GCA_007123195.1 Verrucomicrobiales bacterium
GCAACGAATCCCACGAAGGCCCCCTAACCATCGAGGTCATCGACATTTCCTAAAGGCATTGGGCTTAGGGGACGAGCGACCCGCACCCCAGGCGGTCGGGGCCCGCCCTGCGGCGGTGGCGATGGCAAGAGCGAAGCTGGGAAATTTCCGGTGTGCGTTTCCAGGTCACGGCGGGCCGGGAGCAATGATTGACCCCCTGCGGCTGCCAGCGCTCCTTCGTGGCCTGGAGGGGCATGGCTTGAAGGGCGAACACGCAGGGCCGGCGGGCCGCGTTCCGCCGTTGCGCGTGGGCGCTGGCCATCGTAATGGAACACGCGGTGCCGCGACGCCCGCGGCGGCTGTCGGTCGCGCGGCCGGTGCCGCGCGGTCTCGCGTGCCGTGCCTGGTCCGACAGGGTCGATGGTGCGGGCGGCAACCTTGTTCTCATTCAACATGAAGTGGTCGATCCATTTTGTCACCATCGCCGGCACCCAGGTGCGGGTTCACATCACCTTCTTCCTGCTGCTGGCCTTCATCTGGTTCAGCACCCGCAGCGCCCACGGCCAGGAGGCGGCGCTGTGGACCACCGTGTTCGTGCTGGCGCTGTTCCTATGCGTGCTGCTGCATGAATTCGGCCACGTGTTCGCCGCCCGCCGTTACGGCATCCGCACCCCCGAGATCACCTTGCTGCCGATCGGCGGCGTGGCCCATCTCGAGCGCATGCCGCGCCGGCCCGCCCACGAACTGGTGGTCGCCATCGCCGGGCCGCTGGTCAACGTCGCCATTGCCGGGCTGCTGTTCCTGTTCCTGCGCACCCAGCCGCCGCTGGGCATCGAGGAAGCCCTCGCCATCACCTCGCCCACCTCGTTCCTGATGGCGCTGATGGTGGTCAACCTGTGGCTGGTGGTGTTCAACATGATCCCCGCGTTCCCGATGGACGGCGGGCGGGTGCTGCGCGCGCTGCTGGCGATCCGGCTCGACTACGGCCGCGCCACCGCCATCGCCGCCACCATCGGCCAGGCGCTGGCGCTGGTCGGCGGTCTGATCGGTTTCATGTATTTCCATCCGCTGCTGATTCTGGTGGCCATCTTCATCTTCCTCGGTGCCGGCCAGGAAGCGTCCGCCGCCCGTCTGCAGGCGGCGACCAACGGCCTGCCCGTCAGCAGCGCCATGATGACCCGGTTTCGCACCCTGCACCGGGGTCACACCCTTGGCGACGCCATCGACTTCCTGCTGCAGGGATCCCAGTCGGACTTTCCGGTGGTGGACGAGACCGGCGACCTGCGCGGCATGCTGATGCGTGCCGACCTCGTCCGCGCCCTGGCCGAGCACGGCCGCGGTCACCCGGTTACGGATGTGATGGTCGACTGCCCCGCCGACCAGGTCATCACCCCCGAACTCGGCCTCACGCGGGCGCTGGAGATTCTTCACGCCAGCCCCTGCAACTCCGTGCCCGTGTTGACCGAGGACGACCGTCGCCTGGTGGGCCTGCTGACCCGTGAGAACATCGGCGAGATGATCATGATCAACTCCGCACTCAACCGCTACCGGCGCCACCAGGCCGAATGAAGCTGCCGGGACCGGTCCCAGGCCCGTCTTGGCGCCCGCACGGTGTCCGCTTCACCGCAGGCATGGCTGGCCTTCGTGCAGGTCGAGGCAGCGGTCACGCAAGGTGTGGCGTGCGGCCCGGGTGAACCAGAGGGTGCGGCCGCCGATGGGTTCGCTGACGCCGTGGCCCGCTGCTGCCGGCGGGTGCCACTCCAGTTGCCACCAGAATGATTCGGTCCCGTCGGGACGGCTGTCCGGGTGAAAGCGCAGGCATTCGAACACCGGCTGTTTGCCCGGGTGCCGGGCCGCCTCCTGCTCCAGGGTCTGTTCCAGCCATGCCAGGAATTCCGCGGTGACAATGATGCCGTTGCGCAGGCGTTGCAGGTGGCGCGGCATGGCTTTGGTGGATGGTGAACGACAAGGTCAATGTCCCCCACCAAGGCGGGCGCGGGCCGGACCCGCGGCAGGTCCGGCGGCGCGCCCGCGGTGGATTGGCCGCCCCGTTCGGGTGCCGGCAGGGTTTGGTCAGGCCTGCTTGAGGCGTTCGGCGACCGCGTCCCAATTGACCGTGTTCCACCAGGCGGTGATGTAATCCGGCCGGCGGTTCTGATAGTTGAGGTAGTAGGCGTGTTCCCACACATCGCAGCCCAGCAGCGGCACGCCGGACCCGTCCATCAGCGGATTGTCCTGGTTCGGCGTCGAGGTCACCGCCAGCTTGCCGTCGTTGGCGACCAACCAGGCCCAGCCGGAGCCGAACCGGGTGGCGCCGGCCTTGGCGAAGGCCTCCTTGAAGGCGTCGAACGAACCGAACGCCGCGTCGATGGCCGCCGCCAGATCGCCGGTCGGGCTGCCGCCGCCGTTGGGTCCCATGATGTTCCAGAACAGGCTGTGGTTGTAGTGGCCGCCGCCGTTGTTGCGCACCGCGGTGCGGATGTCCTCCGGAACGCCGGCCAGGTCCTGGCACAGTTCCTCGATTGATTTCGACTCGAGGTCCGGCTTGCCGCCGATGGCGTTGTTGAGGTTGGTGACGTAGGTGTTGTGGTGCTTGCCGTGATGGATCTCCATGGTGCGCGCGTCGATGTGCGGCTCCAGGGCGTCAAAGGCGTAGGGTAGATCAGGTAGGGTATGGGCCATGGCTCGTGTGCTCTTGTGGTTGATTGACAGGGGATGCGGGCGGGCGCGATCGTCGCGACCGGGACCGCTCA
Organism: Verrucomicrobiales bacterium; assembly: GCA_007123195.1. Lineage (GTDB taxonomy): Bacteria > Verrucomicrobiota > Verrucomicrobiia > Verrucomicrobiales > SKLO01 > SKLO01. Next base: position 2,733 of record SKLO01000026.1, read on the forward strand.
TCCTCGCCAACCCATTACGGGGCCGGGGCGGCGACGGCAACCGCCTTTTTTCCGAACCCCGGGCAGCAACCACGCCCCGGACCGCGCTCGACCCGGCCTTGCCAGCGGCGGCGGCTGTGCTTGGCTGGGGCATGACCCACGTGGAGCACTTTGAAATAGATACCCGCGGCAAGGGCACCTACGAGGTGACCGACCGGCTTGAGCAGGCGGTGCGGGCCAGCGGCATCCGCACCGGACTGGCCACCGTGTTCGTGCGTCACACCAGCGCCAGCCTGGTGATGTTCGAGAATGCCGACCCGTCGGCGCGGACCGATCTGCACGCTTATTTTGACCGGCTTGTGCCGGAGAACGAGCCCTGGTATGTCCACACCATGGAGGGGCCCGACGACATGCCGAGTCACCTGCGCATGGCGTTGACGCGGACCACCGAGACCGTGCCGGTCGAGGATGGCCGGCCCCTGCTCGGCACCTGGCAGGGCGTGTTCCTGTTCGAGCATCGCCGTGCGCCCCACCGCCGTCGCCTGACGATCACGATTGTCGGTGATTGAGTGCCGCGGCTGTGGTAGATTGCCTTCATGAAGACTTGGTTCGGCACCCTCGCCGCGATGGGTCTCGGCGGCTGGCTGGCGTCCGCCGCGCAGGCGCAGGCGATCCCGCCGCCGGTGGACCTTGGCTCCACCAGCATCGCCTCGCCCGCGCCCTCGCAGCGGGCGGGAGGATTTGTGCAGCGACCACTGGGGCGCGACGAGCACGGCAACCCGATCGTGGGCACCGTGTATCAGGCCGGCTCGCGGCAGCGATCGGAGTGGCGGCGCAGCACCCGGGGTCGCTGGTATGCCGGTCGTCGCGCCGCACCCGGCGGCGGCCTCCACATCAGCGGGGGTTACGCCGGCCAGCCGGTGTGGCTGGTGGGCGCCGGTGGCTGGTGCTACCCGGCGGCCTGGGGGGCGGCCGGCCTGGGTGCCTGGCCGGTGGTGATTGGCGGCGGTCCCGCAGGCGGTTTCAGCCTGATCGTGAGCTTTTGATTGCACCCGCGCCGCGGCGGGCTTCAATGGGGCCTCCCTTCGCTGGATCGATGGGCCGCCCCCGGCGGCCGACGGCTGGCTGAGGGGTGGCGTTCAAGCATTTCATTGATTCATGGGCAGGGCATTCGAATACCGCAGGAAATCCAAGGAGGCACGCTGGGACAAGATGTCCAAGGTGTTCCCCAAGCTCGCCAAGGCCATCACGGTGGCGGCCAAGGAGGGTGGACCCGATCCCGAGGGCAATTCCAAGTTGCGCACCGCGATTCTCAATGCGCGCGCCGAGAACATGCCCAAGGACAACATTGAGAACGCCATCAAGCGGGCGACCGGCAAGGACTCGGCGGTGTTCGCCGAGGTCAACTACGAGGGCAAGGGGCCGCACGGCGTGCTGCTGTTCGTCGAGTGCGCCAGCGACAACACCAACCGCACGGTGGCCAATCTCAAGCTCCATTTCAGCAAGGGCGGCGGCCAGATGGTGCCCAGCGGGTCGCTGGACTTCCTGTTCTCGCGCAAGGCGGTGGTCGAGTTCCTGGTCACCGACGACATGGATCTCGAGGAGGTGGAGCTGCAGCTGATCGACGCCGGTCTCGAGGAGTTGGAGGTCAACGACGGGCGCGCCTATGCCTACGGCGACTACACCAGCTTCGCCTCGCTTTCGCAGGCGGTGGAGTCGATGGGCATCGAGCTGGCCAGGGCCAGCCTCCAGCGCATCCCCACCTCGCCGGTGGACCTCACCGAGGAGCAGCTGAACGAGGTGGAAAAGCTGCTCGACCGCATCGAGGACGACGAGGACGTGCAGGCGGTGTTCACCAACATCGCCTGATCGCCTTTCCCGGGCTGCGGTCCGCCCGGCCCACCGGCGCTTGCACTCGGTGACCAGGGGCGGCATGATGGCGCCTGTCACCGATGAGGGGAAGATCATGGCTCGGCTCCGGCCCGCAAGATTGGTCGCGTGGCGGCGCCGGTTCGCCGCTGCCGGCGGCCGCGATGGCGTCCGGGGTGGTCGCTGCGGGGCCAGCGCCCGTGTTGCCGACACCGCCGCAGTTGTTCCGCCTGCTGGAGCGCGGTGAGATCACCCACAAGCAGCTGCAACAGGCGATGGCCCACCACGCCCTGATGTTGTTTCAGGAGATTCACGAGACCCGCCGCAACCCCTTGCTCGAGTTTGTTGAGCAGCGGCTGAACCGCCGGGTCTGCGACCGGTTGGTGGCGCGCTACGGGGAATCCATGCTGCGGGCCGTGCTGCTGGCCCTGTCCGAGGTGCCCCGGTTTCCGCCCGCGCGCTTCCTGTGGCATGCCGCCAGCCCCACCGTGCCGTTGCATTGCATCATCCGCATGCGCCGGGAACCGGTGTTCCGCCTGCTTGACATCGAGGACAGCCCGCCCGACCGCCAACTGGTCAAGCTGGAGCATGGTCCGGCGAAGAAGCGCCAGGCGATCCGCGAGCATTTCGTGCTGCAACGCCAGCCTGACGGCAGCCGCGCGGTGCTCAGCCGGCAATGGGTCAACTGAGCCTGGAATGGA
>SKLO01000649.1 GCA_007123195.1 Verrucomicrobiales bacterium
CCTTCGAACCAATCCCCGGTGGTTTCCAACACCTCGGTGCCGAACCGCAAGGCCCGCGCGCCGTTTTCGAGCGCCTCGACCTCCGTCAGCACGACGTCGATCAGGAACTCATCGGCCTGGTTGTCGAAGCTGACCTGCTCGCGCAGGCGCAGACCGGACCCGGGCTCAAGCCGCCAGAGTTGATCCACCGCGGCCAACGGCTCCCCTTCCCCGGCATGGATTTCGCCGAGCGGTCGATCCACGTCGAGGCGCTCGGCACCGGCCCGGTCGTCGTCGGCCAGCTGCAGGAACACCCTGGCCCGCAGGCCGCCGAGGTCGAAGTGCAACCCGGCGCCGATGGTTTCGTAGGCGGCGGGGGTGGCGAGATCGGCCGCGGGCTCGTCGCGCGGCGCGCCGGGATGGCCGTAGGCCACCGACTCGAAGGTGTGATGATCCGGGTTCCAGCGGTAGCCGCGGCCGCCGGGGCACAGCAACGGCTCGCCCATCCAGCGGCGGTGGAAGGCCACCGCATCGGTGCCCGGATCGCGGCGATGCCATTCGTTGAGGATCGGCAGCGCCTGCCAGCTGAGGGTGCGCCGGCGCACGGTCCAGGTGTCCTCGGCCAGGCGCGAGAACACGTCCAGCACGGCGGGATCCATCTCGAACCAGGCGTGCTCGACCGGCATTCCGGCCGCGGTCTCATCGGCGGCGACCACTTCGGCACCGGCGTCGGCAGCCTCGTCGTCGGCTGCTGCTGCGGCTGCGGCGGTTTGTTCGCGGTCGATGGCCCGGTGCAACACCTCCTCGCTGAGGGTCACCAGCAGCGCGCTGCCCATGGCGGCGTAGTGGATTTCCAACTCCAATCCAAGTTCATTGGCCTGGCCGCCTTCGCGGTTGGTGATGCTGACGTAGGGCTGGCCGTCGTATTCGCGCTGCTGCCAACTGAGCAGGCCGGGGGCGGCGGCCTCGCTGAAGCCCTTGACCGCGGTCATGAACAGGCCGAGCCCGAGCCGGTTGCGCACCGAGACGCGCATCCCCACGGGGATGGCGTTGGTGTTGAGGGCGGCGAAACTGCCCGGGTCCTCGGCCTGGGCCAGGGCGCTCCAGAACATGGAGCGATCGAGGAACAGCGACAATGATCCGCCCATCCAGCCGAGCGGGTTGGCACGCAGGCCCGGCAGCACCGCCAGGGTTTCGGCGGAAAACTGCTGCATCATCTCACCGTCGGGATCCACGGCGAAGCTGAGCAGCATCAGGGTTTCGTCACCGCGCGTGCGCGACAGGGTGTCGAGCTGGGCGGCACCGGCCAGCGCCACCACCGTGCGATAGCTGGTGGAGTCCAGCAGCGGGATCACCGACAGATCGACCTCGCGCCGGCCTTCGCTCAGGGTCAGCCGCAGGGCGATCGGGTCGAACACCTCGCTCCAGTTGCCCTCGTAGCGGTCGCGCCATGTTTCATAGGCGGTTCGCTCGAGATCGGTGGCGGGCGCCAGGTCCAGCTCCACCAGCGGGTGGAGGAATCCGCTGGCGCCCCAGCGCGAGCTGACCCAGCCGCCGTTGGATTCGGGGCCGTCGGCGGGCGGCGTCAGATCGCCCAGATAGGTCAGGTAGCGGGCCGATGGCTCCTCCTCCGCGAGGGTGTTGGCGGCGAGGTCGCGCAGGGCTGCCAGCGCGCGGCTGCGGCGCGAGGCGCCGATGCGTTGCTCAGGCCCGGTCCAGCGCCGGATGGTGGCGTCGGACAGGAACAGCAGCGCGCTCTCGTCGTCATCAAGACGGTAGCGCTGACGGAAAAAACGGAATTCTTCCAGCGAACCGAGCGCCGCCAGGTCGCCGGAACCGACCTGCAACAAGCGGACCAGACCGGCGGGCGAGTTGCCAAGGGCCACGCCCCCGTCCCAGGCGATCAGATGGGTCGAGGTGCCGCGGTCGGGGGATTGAAATCCGACCCAGCGCACGTCGGCTGCCACCACCGGCTCGGGCGCGGCCACGGCTTCGACTCCCTCGCGTTCACCGGCCAGCGCCTCAAGGATCCCGGCCAGTTCATCGAACAACCGCTCCGGCTGATCGGATTGCATGACGATGGTGATATCGGTGCCGAGATCAAAATACGGGTCGCCACCGGTGAGGGCAAGGGATTGCACCAACGGCGCAATCTGTTGCAGCTGTTCGGAACCGATCCCCAGCTGGTGACGGTAGCGCTGCAGCAGGTCGCCGCGGCGGTTGACCAGCGAAGCCAGCTCCAACCACGGCAGGACCTCCCCTTCGAACACCGCCAGCACCTCGTCGACGTCGTCGATGGAGTTGAAGAACAGCACGTGCTGGTCGAACGGGATCGCACCGGCCAGCGCATCGAGCGCGGTGGGCTCGTCCGCAAGCACGGCGGTCCAGTCGAACTCGCGGACCGTGACCCCGGTGATGTCGTCGAGCGCATGGACTTCCATGTCGCCGGGGTCGGCGCCGTCGCGGAACAGGGCTTGATCGAGCGCCAGGTTCTCGGCCACCGCGCGCCCGCCGCTGAAGAACGCGAAGGTATCGTGGATGCCGCGATCGCGGCCCATCGGCGGCGGTGGCGGAAACCGGTCGGCGTTGGCATCGGGGGCCGGTTCCGGGGCGTCGGCTGCGGTCAAGGCAAGGTGACGGAACCAGGCGGCGCCCGGCCAGCCGGAGTCGGCCAACCGTTGGTGATGATCGCGGCGGGCGGCCTGCCATTGATCTTGCTCCAGCGGTTCGAGGTCAGCGGGGTCAAGGGTCACGCGGAACGCCCTGAAAAGGCCGCCGGGGCTCCAGCCCGACAAGTCGACGAAGCCCACAGCCGGTTCGGCGGCGGAGAAGCGGATGGCCAGCCGCAGGTCCTGCTGGTTGGTCCAGGTCTGCCAGGGCTGGCGCCGGTCTGATTCCAGCATCACGTAGGCCTCGACATCGTCCCCGAACCGCAGCCACGGCAGGCTGCCGGAGCCGGCAAAGTTGGACAGGTCCGGCGACACCATGCCCTGCAGGGCGGCCGGCTCGCCGCCGTCGACCGGCTCCAGTTCAAGGTCGCGCAGGTGGACGACGCGGAATACCCCGGCGTCATCGGCCGGCAACGGGGCCGCTGGTGCCAGCAACAGCATGGGCAGCAGGCAGGCCGCCAGCACGGGGCCAAGGCGGTGGTGGATCCTTGAGGGGGGCGGGAGGTGAATCAGGGGTGTGCTCATGGCGGTTCAGGCAAGTGGTTGGCGGACGGGGTCCGGCGGTCCCGATGCGGCCACGTCGGGTGACCGGTCGAACGTCGAGATCCTAACCGATCGGATGGTGGGGACGGAAGTTGATTGTTTTGCCGCCAGCATTGACTGGATCAATGGGAGGGGAACCACTGACTGCAAGCCCAGCGGCCAACGCCCGGCCGGGGCCCTGCCCGGGTCCACCTGCCGGAGTCGGCTGGCACCATGCTGCTTGTTGGGACGATGGAGCTGGCTGGCGAAAAAAGAGCGGCGCGACGGGCGGTCGTCCCGGGGGATCGACCGCCGGCGTCGCGCCGCGGGTTGGGTTCAAAGTTGGAGCGCCATGGGGCGCCTCGCCGGGCGGGTCAGCTCCAGCCGTGGGCGTTGCGCACCTCGATCATCGCCTTGAGGATCGTGTTCCAGGTCTGCGGGGTTTCGAGCACGTCGTTGGGGAACATGCAGCCATCCCAGCAGATGTGCTTGATGCCGCGGTCGGCGGCGCCTTGCAGCCAGTGGCCGGAAGCGGCGGTGATGTCGAGCTTGCCGTTGGGGTCGTCGGCCTGGCAGTGGCGGCCGGTCTTGTCATGCGAACCGGTGCCGTGCACGGAGCCGTCGTTCTGGGCCACGTGGAAGTCGATGGTCCACGGCCGCAGGGCGTCGGTCATGGTCTTGTAGGCGGCATTGAACTCCTCCTCGCTGTAGCCTGACTGCAGCAGGGCATGCTCGGGGGCGTTGTAACCGAGCAGGTAGAGGTAGGTGTGGGCCAGATCGGCCTGGAAACCAACGGTTTCCGGCATGCCGACGGCTTCCAGCAGGTTCAGCATGTCGCGCCAGCTGTGCATGCCGCCCCAGCAGATCTCGCCCTCGGCCGCGAGTCGCTCGCCGTGATCGGCGGCGATCTTGGCGGCGTCGCGGAAGGTTTGGGCGATGGTGGCGGTGTTGCCGACCGGGTCCTTGGCCCAGTCGGACGGACCGCTGGCGGAATCGATCCGGATCACGCCGTATTCGCGCACGCCGTGGTCGTTGAGCACCTTGGCGATGCGGCAGGCCTTTTCGACCGCGGACAGGAACTTGCCGCGGGCCTCGGCGTCGCCCATGGCGGAGTCACCGACGGTGCCCGGCCAGATCGGGGCCACCAGCGACCCGACCTTGAGGCCGAGGCCGGCGATCTTGTCGGCCATCGCCTTCAGATCCTCGTCGGAGGCGTCGGGATCGGTGTGGGGATGGAACAGGAACAGGTCCACGCCCTCGAACTTCTGGCCGTCGACCTCGGCGTTGGCAGTGAGTTCGAGCATGCGGTCGAGGCTGATCGGCGGGTGGTCGGTGTCGGGTTCCTTGCCGACCAGGCCGGGCCACATGGCGTTGTGAAGTTTGGGGTAGGTGTGAGCCATATTGAAGGTGATGGGTTGGTTTGTTTTGTTGTGGTGGTGTGGGTTGGGATCGAATCATCGACCGCCAGGCGCGGGGCGCGGGGCCGGGCAACGTGGCGCTGCCGCCTGGCCGACCCCGGCGGCGGACCGGCCGGGTCGCGGCAACCGAATCCGACCCGGCCTCCCCGGACCCGGGTCGGGGGGAAGGCGATTGCAAGGCAGACTGGACCGCGGGGGCGGCGGGGCGCAAGTGTTTTTCGCCCCGACGAGGCGCCTGCCACCGCGGAAGCTTGCACCGCGGAGGGTTCGCGGCCGACCGGCTGCCGGCCGGTCGCCTGATCATGGGCGACGAATGGCGGCGGCCGGTGGGTTGAGTTGGCGCAATTCGACCTCCTGGGCGCGGTGCGGGCGGGCTGATGCCGGGACCACGTGGCGGGTTCATTCGCAGCAGGCGAAAGAGCCCGTGATGGAAGTGGGCGCAGGGAACGGTCGACCCGCACCCCGGTCGAATTGAGGCAATTCAACCTACGGTCGCTGCGTTCGCGAGGCCGGGGTGAGGCGATGCGTCAGGGGGCGGCGGAGTGGGTCGATGAAGCTGCCCATCAGCGGCAGCCCGTAGGTTGAATTGGCGCAATTCGACCTCCTGGGCGCGGTGCGGGCGGGTTGGTGTCGGCACCACGTGGCGGGTTCATTCGCAGCAGGCGAAAGAGGCCGTGAA
>SKLO01000435.1 GCA_007123195.1 Verrucomicrobiales bacterium
CTTCTGGTCGACGCTGATGCCCGGCACCACCTCCCTGCTGCTTCCTTGAAGCCGGCGTGTGCTACTCCGATGGAGCAAAGGGACAATCGACCGGCGCGGAGTCGGAGTCACCTCCGTCATCCTGCCCTGCTTCACCTTGTTGGTCTTTCATCGCCTCCTGGAGATCATTCCATTCCCCGGGAAAATCCGGGTGGTGGATCGTCTCACCGGGATCCAATGACTTGATGGATTCAACTTCCAGACCGTAGCCTTCTTCGAGTTTGTAGAAGTGGGCACTAACCTCAACGTGCGAGCCTTGTGCAATCTCTGCTTCAGGCAGCCGATGGATCGGAAGTTGCTCTGCCGGTGTTTTCGGCGTGTCGGGAATCCAGAGATGCGAAAGCTCTTCTCCCGAGAAGAAGATTCCGCGGGTTCGAAATTTCTCTCCACTTTCCAGAAGTTGCCGAACACGGGGAGTCAGAAGGAGTCGTCCATCAATCCAGTCATTGGCGTCCGCGGCATTGGCAGCCCCCTCACCCAAGGCCACCCATTGCATGTCGGATTGTGACCGGAAAGCATCACGCTCGGCATCATAAATGACTTCGAATTTTCGAATGATCTCACCATCCTTGATTTCAATGAACACCTCCTTCTCGTATTGAGAGCCAAATCCCATGTGCACGTACCGGATCATTTCACCCTGTGGAATTCGCAGCCTTCCCGAGAACCAGGTGGCGTCTATGGGGTACTCCGCGTCATCACCAAAAATTTTGTCTGCCGGAATCAACTCTTTGCTCCACTTGCCGTCACCCTCTTCGTCCGGGTGGTAGTGGTCCCGGTAGAGCCCGGTGAGAACGAGCTTGTTGTCCTCGAACTTCCAGTGGCCTATGTAGCCACGCCAATTCGCGGTGCTCGTGGCTTCCAGGAGATCGTTCGGTCGGGGATTCTCCTCACTGAAGAATGCTTCCAGCGGCGTCGAAAACATCTCCGTCGCTTCGCCCTCGTATTCCAATTGCTCTCCAGCCTGCGCCGTCGCATACGCGGCTGCAGGAAAGGCGAGCATCAGCAGCGCAAATGATAGTGTTTGCAGGAGTTTCATGGTCTTGCTAACGCAACAGTTCCTCCATCACCCCGGGATCGCTGGCCAGGGACTGGTATTGGGCATCGATGCGGCGGCCGACGGCCCCGAATTGGTTGCGCATCACCTCGAAGCTGCGGCGCGAACTGGGCGGGGTGTCGAGGTAGCCCCGGATCAGATCGCCGAGTTCGATGATGGTGTCGCACAACTCGCGGGTGCGCGGATGAACCTGGGGCCGCAGTCGCCGCATGGCGCCCACGGCGGCGGCCACCTTGCCGCCGTCGAGCTGGCTGACGGCCGTGACGTCCTGGTCGAGCGCCGCGAGGATGTCGTAGGCGCCGTGGTCGATGGCCTCCAGCGAGCCGGGCAGGCTCAGCTGGGATGGCAGGCGGCCCTGGCCGGCCAGCAGCAGCACCCGGGCAGACAGGTGGTTGGGCGCCCTGGCCAGCACCTGGCTGAGCTGGTCCTGAACGACCGCCTGCCGCAATGCGGCGGTGACGTCGCGCACGCCGCCGAGGCGGGCGCGGAGGTTGTCGAATTGCTCGATGGCCTCGGTGATTTCAGCCGATTTTTCCATGGCAGCCAGCGCCAGGGCGTCGTCGAAAGTGGTCAGGGTGAAGACCTGGATGGAGAGCAACGGGCCGGGACCCTCGCTGAGCACCAGGTCGATCAAGCGCATTCGATTGGCCTCGGGAATCGCCAGCAGGGTGGCGCCGCCGCCGGAGGCGCCACGGAGTTTGGCCGCCACCCCGCCAACGGATTGAACGCTGCCATCGATGTTGACATCGCCGGTCACCGAGAACCTTGGATCGAGATCAAGGTCGGTCAGCAGCGACTCCATCAGCAGGGCTGCCGCCACCGCGACGCTGGGGCCGTCCTTGAGCGTGTAGCGATTGGCAAACGAGAACTCCAGCCGGTGGTCGCGCGGCCAGGCGCCGTGGCGCAGTTGATGAAACTTGACCACCTCTTGCAAGGCGGTGCTCATGTCGGGACCGATCTCCTGGTTGAACCCGACCGAGGCGAGTCCGCTATCGACCGCCGGCAAGGCCGCCAGGGACAGGGTGGAACTCATGCCGGCCATGCGACCGCTTTCCAGCTCGGCGACCAGCAGCGACTGCACCTGACTGAGCCGGCGTTTCAGCTCGATGGGCGGCGGTCCCTCCCCGCTGCCGACGTCGGCGTTCTGGCCGGCGATCATGGTTCCGCCGGGGCCGGTGGGAACGTGGAACATCGGCTCGCGCGGCCGGTCGTGGGGATAGTCGTCGAGGGCCAGCGCGTAATACTGCTCGCCCCACGCCTGAACCGAGGCCGACAGCAGGTCGTCGTGGAACCTGACCTGAATGCGGCCGAGGGCGTCGGCGGCATCCAGGTTGAACTCGATCAAGCCCGGGCTCACCACTTCGTAGGCATGGCTGCGGTTGTTGGAATTGGCCAGGGTGTTCATCAACTCGGTGCCGCTGGTGAATTCGATGGTGTTGTAGCGGCGATCGGCGTAGCGCCAGCGCCACCTGGTGCCGACCAACCAGCGGTGGAATTCATCTTCTTCGGTCAGATGCGCCAGGTTTTCCGATGTCGATGTGCGCAGGATCCGGCGGCGGGCGCCGTCCACCCGGAGCATGCCGGAGGTGAGGTCGGGGTGGATGGTCAATTGAAGCGGAGGGTTGTCCTCGCGCTCCATCAGGATCACGCCGGGGTGGGTGACGGTGAAGCGGCCGGTCTGTTCCCGGTCGCGGAACTGGCGCACGTAGCGACCGTCCTCGTTGAACCTGACGTGATTGGCCTCGAAGCGTTGGTTCCTGAACTGGGTGCTGTCGCGCCATTCGGTGCCGATCAGCCACTGCTGGAAACCCTCCCGGTCCAAACCGGCCAACTCGAGCGGCTCCAGCAATCCAGCCCACTCACTGCCGGCCACGTTGTCATGGATGCGCAACGGCACGTGGCCGTCGATTTCGCCCGGGGAATCCGGCTGGTAGAGCGCCACGGTATTGCCGTCGATCCGCTCGCAGCGGACCACGTAACGCGAGCCATGCACATGGTGACGCAGCGCCAAACCGTTGCCGAGGAACTGAATCCAGAAGTCCCTCATCTGGCCGTCGGGGGAGCGCTCGCGCCACTGGCTGCCGCGCAGGGTGGCATCCCAGTTGGCGTCCAGTTCGGGCACCGGCTGCCAGGCCGGCGTCGCGCCCGGCGGTGCGTCGCCGGTGCTGAAGACGTAGCCTTGATGGGCGCCGACGTCGTCGAGCACCGTGACATGGCGCCCTGTGCTACTGAAGCGCAGCAACTTGAGATTCTGCGCGTCGCCGAAAAAGGTGATCACCACGGCACCGCCGCGCAGCACCCGATATGGATGGGTGCCGCTGCGCCGGTCGCTGTCCGGGGGGCGATCCAGCCGCAGGGAGGACACCCTGCCATCCGCCTTGAAGTCCAGTTGCATGCGACCCCAGGTTTCTTCGTAGATCACCGATTTGCCGGTCAACCAGGCCGGCATTTCGGCGGCCTCAGTCGGCACCGCTGCCGCCCTGACCGGCACCGATGGCGTGGTCAAAACCGCAATGGCGGCTGCCAACGTGCACAGCAGCAGGCGCAACGGCGACAACAGGGCGGAAGGCGGGGGCTTGAGGGGGCTCATCGGTGGAAGAATTTCGGGAATTGAACTTGGACCGTGGCGGAATTCTCAACGCCTCAAGGATGGGGGAACCGGGTGCCAAGGTCAAGGATGGTTGCGAACCCGGCCGGCTCGCTGACGAAATCCGATCTCCACATGCACACCAAACTCAATGACCAAACCAAATACCTGCCCATTTTGTTTCGAATCAGACGCAACGAAAGCGCATGGAGCCGCCTGGTCATCCCCCTGCGGTGTCCTTTGGTTTTGAGGCAACAGCCCCGGCAATCACCGCCTCGGCTCCACCTCCACACGCGTTCCCTCAAGGGTCGCTCCCTCGAAATCGCGCAGCTCGGCGCGCAGGGGTCCGTCGCGTTCGAGCTCGATGAGGAGGTAGTTGTCCTCGCTGTGGAGCACTGCGGACCGCGAGTCGGGGTAGGGCGTGCCGCGACCGCCGACGGAGGTGTTGAAGGCCGGGAAGCCGTCGTCGTCGAGGCGCTCGCCGAAGTGCCCGAAGCCGGTCACGGCGAGGGAGCCGCGGCGGATCGCCCGCCACCAGCTTCCGCCCGCCAGACCGCGCACACTGGCGTGACGCTCATTGTAGAGGGTGATGAAGAAGGGCTGGTCGCTGGCCTCGGCGAGGGCGACGAACCAGTCGTGCTGCTCCGAGCCGACCGCGACCTCGTGGCTGGACTGCCAGGTGTTGCCGAGATCACTGAGGTGATGGAGGTCGGCGGCGGCGAGGCGCAGCCCGAAGGCGGGGAGGTCGAAGTGCCAGCGCCAGCCAGGCTCGGGGAGGCGGAAGAAGGCGCGGAAGGCCCGAGCCTCGATGTCGTAGACGGGTTCTTCTGGCGGTGCCGGGCCGCGCGGACGGAAGGCTTTGTCGTGGTTGCCGAGCGCGGGGAGGAAGAGGGTGCCGCGGAAGAGTTCGGGGTAACGGTCGATCAGTCGCGAGTAGGCCGCGGTTTCGCCGGGATCCACCGGGGCGTCGGTGTAGAGATCACGGATGTTGTCCCCGGCAGTGAGGAGGAGGTCGGGGGCTTCGCGCAGGATCGCTTCGCCCCAGCCGTTGTCGCGGTCGGCGAGGTTCGCTACGACGGCAAGGCGCAGCCGCTCGCCGCCGCCGGGGAAGCGGAAGCTCGCAATCTCGGAGGCGCGCTCTCCGCTGCGCACCCGGTAGTGCCAGGGCGTGTCGATGGAGGGCAGGGTGATCTCGACGTGGTGGAGGCGGCGCTCGCCTTCGAGGGCGGTTTCTTCTCCCAGCTCGGGGGTGGGGCCGTATTCGACCAGCGAGGGGCCGGGCTCGTCGGTCTCCCAACTGACGGCGACCTTCGGCGGATCGCCCGAAACGGGAGTGAGCCACAGCCGGGTGATCGTTCCGCCCTGTCCGGCCGGTCCGCCCGGGGTGGCGGCAACCGGTGCGCCGGCGGTCCCGGGGGCCAGCCCGCGCGAGGGCCCGATGTGCCGCTCGACAAACTCGTAGGCCAGCTCGCGGTGTTCGGGCGGAAAGCCGTGCTCGCCGGGCGGGTCGTTCAGCTCAAGACCTTCGGGAGCGCCGAGCAGCTCGTAGACCCCCTGTGC
>SKLO01000143.1 GCA_007123195.1 Verrucomicrobiales bacterium
GCGGGTTCATCGAGGAGTTGTTCCGGGCGCGGCGCGGGTGTTTCGGGCCGAAACGCAAGGACGGGGCGCGACCGATCAAGGAAGCGGACACGGGGTTGTTCTCGCTGCGGGCGCTGCGGGTGCAGGCGGTGGAATGAGGCGAAGCACCCCGCGGGTGGCGCCGCCATCACCGTCTGGCCTGTCGGCACGGTCATCAATCAGAGCTATGATTGCGACAACCGCGGCCGTTTGGAATGGATGCCAGAACTGAATCTCACGCCCCGTGCAGCGCGGGTTCAGGTGCTGGGACCCACGAGGTTCAAACCCCGGTCACCATGGCGGCCGCCTGTTCGTCCTCGGCTCCTGGCCGGTCGTCGGTCGTCACCCAGCGGCCGTGCTCCTTGATCAGATCGATCAACTCGTCCACCGCGCGTTCCTCGGGGATGTTGAACTTCACCGCGGTCTTGCCGACGTAAAGGTTGATCTTGCCCGGCGCGCCGCCGACGTAACCGAAGTCGGCATCGGCCATTTCACCCGGACCGTTGACAATGCAGCCCATCACGGCGATGCGCACGCCCTTCAGGTGGCCGGTGGCCTGGCGGATTTTCTGGGTGGTGGATTGCAGGTTGAACAAGGTGCGGCCGCATGAGGGGCAGGCGACATAATCGGTGCGCGTGAACCGCACGCCCGCGCCCTGGAGGATGTTGTAGGCCAATCGCACCGCCTCGGCCGGGCGCGATTCGCCCTGGATCAGCACCGCGTCGCCGATGCCGTCGCACAACAGTGATCCGAGCCGGATCGAGGCGCGGATCAGGCCGGTGACAGGATCGGTGAGCTGCTCCTTCGCGGGCACCAGGGTGTCCTTGAGCAGGATCGAGTGGCGCGGCTCCAGTCGCGCCGCCAGCAGGCGGAAGCCGGGGATCACCCGCAGCGGCAACTCGTCGCTCAAGGTCACCAACCGCGGCTCGTCGGAGGCGTTGACCAGGCCGATCGAGATGTCGTCGCGCGGATCGACATCGATCACACCGGATTGCTCCATGGTCAGTTCGGGCCTGGAATCCCCCAGCGCTTTGAGCGCGGCCGGGTCGAGTCCGTCGCGCTGGTCGGTCCGCACCACAACGCGCACGGTCTCGCCGCCGCCGACCGTCAGGCCGCCGATGTGGATTTTCTGGGTCGGCCGCCGCTGGTAGTCGAACGGGTCAAACGGCGGCCGATCGGGGATGGCCTCGCCCGGGATCGGCTGGCCGCCGAGGTGGCCGGTGTTGAAGGGCATCGCCAGGATCTGGGCCACCGGGATTTCGTGCACCGAGTCCTCGGTCAACGACACCCGGATGGTGTCGCCGATGCCGTCGGCCAGCAGCGAGCCGATGCCCACCGCGCTCTTGATCCGGCCGTCCTCGCCGTCGCCGGCCTCGGTGACTCCGAGGTGCAGCGGGTAATTCCAATCATCTCCCTCGGCGTCGAGCCGGGCCACCAGCAGGCGGTAGGCGGCGATCATCACCTTCGGGTTCGAGGCCTTCATCGAGAACACGAACTGGTGGTAATCGTGCTGGCGGGCGATGCGGGCGAATTCGAGCGCGCTCTCGACCATGCCCAGCGGCGTGTCGCCGTAGCGGTTCATGATGCGGTCGCTCAGGGAACCGTGGTTGGTGCCGATGCGCATCGCCACGCCGCGTTCCTTGCACAGCAGCACCAGCGGGGTGAAGGCCTGTTCGATCCGCTCCAGCTCGCCGGCGTATTGCTCGTCGGTATACTCGCGGATCTCGAATTTTTTCTTGTCGGCGTAGTTGCCGGGATTGACCCGCACCTTGTCGACCCACTTGGCGGCCTCCAGCGCGGCGTCGGGCTTGAAGTGGATGTCGGCCACCAGCGGCACGTTGCAGCCGGCGTCGAGCAGGCCCTGCTTGATCGGGCCGAGCGATCCGGCGATCGCGCGGGTCTGGGCCGTGACCCTGACAATCTCACAACCGGCCGCGGCGAGCTGCAGCGCCTCGCTCACGCAGGCGTCGACGTCGCGGGTGTCGCTGGTGAGCATCGACTGCACCCGGATCGGGTGGTCGCCGCCGATGCCGACCTTGCCGACCATCACCTCGCGGGTGCGGCGGCGGTGGTAGTGATAGGGATCAGGGCAGTGCCTGAGGGCTTGTGCCTGTGCCTGGGTGGTGGTCATGAGTGGTTCGGAGATGAACGCTGCGGATGGTCGGCCGGGCGCCCCGGGTCAGGAGCCTTCGGTGGCCGGCGCGACCTCGCCGGCCGCGTCCGGCGGCGGGAATGACATCGGTTCGGGACCGCCGCCCCGGCCCGGCAGCAGCTCGAGACCGTCGAACCAGGTGACGTAGAGCATGAACAGGATCAGGGCCAGCGCGAAGAAGGTTTGCACCAGTTCGAGCGCGCGGAAGTTGACCGGCCCGCGGCGGATCGCCTCAATGGTGGCCAGAGTGATGTGGCCGCCGTCGAGCACCGGCAGTGGCAGCATGTTGAGGATCGCCAGGTTGACGTTGAGGATCACGCTGAACCACAGCACCAGGCGCCAGCCGTCGGGCTGTTCAAACAGCCGGTAGTAGAGGTTGGCGATCTTGACCGGGCCGGCGAGGTTCTGCAGGCCGACGTCCGATGACGGCGAGACCAGGCTGCCGAGAGTGCGGAAGATCATGGTCATGCTCTCCCGCACCTGGCGCACCGGGGACGGATGCGACAGCGCTTCCTCCTGGTCGCCGGGGTCGAAACCAAAGAGCACCCCGAGGCTCGGGGTGGCGTCGGCCGGGGTCAGTGGTTGTTCGGGGGTGACCCTGATTTCCTCGGCGACGCCGTTGCGCTGGATGCCCAGCACCAGTTCGTCTCCGGGCTGGCTTTGCACCCGGTGGATCACGGCCCTGAAGCTGTAGATGGTCTCGCCGTCGAGCGTCAGGATCTCGTCGCCGGGCTCCAGGCCGGCGCGCTGGGCGGGCCCGTGCTCGACCAGGTCGGCGACGAACACCCGTGCCTGCGGCTCCATGCCGCCCACCGTGCGAAGCCCGGAGCGACGGAACACGGTGCCCGTATCGCGCTCGAAACCGGACTCCAGCACCAGCGGCTCCGGCTCGCCGGGACGCTCGATGGTGAACTCGATGGTGTCGCCCTGGCTGAAGGCCAGCCGCTCGAGCACGCTGTTGATGTTGGCGTCCCAGCTGTCGATCGGGCTGCCGTCGATCGACAGGATCCGGTCGCCGGCGCGCAATCCGGCCTCGTAGGCCGGCGCGTCGGGGGCGATGAACCCGATCGTGGTGTCGCGGGTGGCGCGGTCGGGGTAACCGACAAAATAGACGATCACGGCGAAGAAGCAGGCCAGCAGGAACGAGAACAGCGGTCCGGCGAAGGCGACGATGATCTTGTCCAGCGGCTTGATCGGCGGCAGCGGCTCCGGCGGCGGCGGGGTTTCGCCGTCGGTGCCCGCCTCGGCTTCGGCGGTCTGCTGGCCTTCGATCATTTCCATCGGCGCCATTTGCGGCAGCGACACGAAGCCACCGAACGGGATCCAGCCGAGGCCGTATTGAACGCCGTTGATGTTCTTGCTCCAGATCGGTTTGCCGAACCAGATCTGGAACCGGTCGATCTTCAGCTTGCGCCAGCGGCCGGCCAGGAAATGGCCCCACTCATGGACCACGATCATCAGGTTGAACACCATGATGACCAGGAAGAGAATGCCCAGAAAGCGTAGAATCGAGAGAATCAGGTCCATGTCGCGGGCCCGCGACGGTGGCGCGGGTCCGGACTATATCACCTCCGGGTTCAGTGGCAACCGGTGCCGCCCGCTTCCTGCAAGCCCGGCTGCTGCGCCTTCATTTGGGCAGGCCCGCCGGTTTTCGTTTGGGTTGAGCGGCATCTGGCCCGATCCTTGCACCCGATTCGAGACCATGGACGACTCCCCTCAATTCAAACTTTTCATCAAACCCGGCTGCCCCTGGTGCGTGGAGGTCGTGGACTACCTCCGCCAGCAGGGCCATCGTTTCTTCATCGTCAACGTGTTGGCGGACGCCGACGGGTTCGAGGAGATGCGGCGCCTCAGCGGCCAAGCCAAGACCCCGACCATGCAGGCGGGGGAGGACGGTCCGGTGCTGGCCGATTTCGGTGTCGATGAGCTGGTGCCGTTCCTCGACGAGCACGGGCTCAATTGACGGGGGGCGGGCCCGAGCTGCCCGGCCGGGGCGCCGGGGTGGCTGGAGCGGGCGGCCACGGGTGGCCATAAAGCGATTGCGACAGCGGCGCCGCAGACGGATGGTGTGTCCGGGTGGCCGTGCGGCTTCACGCTGCGCTGCCCCGCCCCCCCCTCTGGAGCCCCGATCGATCGCCCGCAATGATTCAGCCCCGCCTTCACGCCACCGGCCGGCACCTGGCCGCCGCCGTCTTGCTCACCGTCATGGCACCCACCGCTGCGGCCGAGGTCACCGAGCCGCGGTTCGAGGCCCAGACCATCGACGACAACATCCGCATCGGCTACGGCCTGGCGATCGGCGACGTCAACGGCAACGGTCGGGACGACATCCTGCTGGCCGACGCCCGGCACATTGTCTGGTATGAGAATCCGGGGCAGCCGGGCGAAGTCTGGAACAAGCACTTGATGGCGCAATACCTGACCCGGCGCGACCATGTCTGCATCGCGGCGGCCGACATCACCGGCGACGGCCGGGTGGAGGTGGCGGTGGGAGCCCAGTGGGCGCCGGTGGTGACCAGCGACGCGGAGGAAAGCGGGGCGGTGTTTTTCCTGGTTCGGCCGGAGGATCCGACCGGGCGCTGGGAACCGGTGCAGCTGACCCCGCACGAACCGACCACCCACCGCATGCGCTGGGTGGCGGGCGCCGATGGTCGCTGGCACCTGGCGGTGCTGCCGCTGCACGGGGTCGGCAACGATCCGGCCGCGGCCAGCGGAGATCCGGTGCGCCTGCAACTGCTGACGCCGCCCGCCGGTCCGGAGGCCGACCTGCGGCAACCGTGGGCCTCGACCTTCATTGATACCGGTCTCAACCTGACCCACAACCTGGATATTGACCATCGCGGGCGCATCCATCTGGTCGGTCGGCAGGGCCAGTTGGTGCTGGAGTCGGATGAGCCCGGGGCGGCGGACACGGAGGAGCAGATCAGCGGCGGCGAGGTGCGGGTTCACGGGGGAGGGGCGGCGGACGGCGGATTGACCGTCACCATTGAGCCGTTTCACGGCAATCAGGTGGTGGTTTATAGCAACGCGGACGCAGGGGATGGGGGCTTGCGACGGCAGTTGCTGGACGAC
>SKLO01000181.1 GCA_007123195.1 Verrucomicrobiales bacterium
CGCCAGCTGAAGACGAATTTGGTCCGCTTGGAGAGCAGTTGGTCGGAAGCCTGGTAGAACTTGGACTTGATCACCGCCACCTGGCCGGGCTCCAGCGGGATGCCCACCGCCACCTGCGAGGGATGGACATCGACCCCGCCCCGAGCCGGCGTCCGGATCCGGATCGGCCGGGCCCGCGCCATCACCGGTGCCAGCACGAAATACTTGAAAATCTTGAACAGGATCGGCCCGAACACGATGACGAGCGAGATCAGGATCAGCTGCCAGCCGACCTTTTCATAGGCCTCGCGCAACCAGAATCGAAACGGCTCCAGCCACGCCCGCACCTGGGCGATGGCGCGATCGACGCCGGCCACCTCCTCGGCCTTTTCCTCGCGCTGAAGCCGCAGCAACTCCTCCTCGGTGCGCAGCCCGAGCAGGCTCTCCTCGCGCTCCTGACTGACCGCGATCAGCCGCTCCCGCAATTCGCGCTCGGCCTGCCGGGCCCGTTCCAGCTCCTGTTCGGTCTGCCGTTGCTGCTGCTCCAGTTCCTGTCGCTGCGCCTCGCGCTGGTCCCGGTCAAACGGATCCAGGATCCGGCGCAGGAACTGGCGCAGCCCCTCAAGACGCGCCGCCAGATCCTGCAGCTGGCGCCCCTTGGCCTCGATCTCCTCACGCCGCTCGGTCAGTTCCCGCCGGGTGTCGGCAATCACCTCGTCGAACTGACGGCGGGTCTCCACCGCCCGGCTGCGGGCCTCGCTGACCTGACGATCGATGTCGGTCAGCTGCTCGATCCGCTCCCGCCGCTCTTCCGGCAGCTCGGCCATGTAGTGCAGGTAGTAGAGGTATCCGGCCACGCCGCTCAACACGATGCCCCACAGCACCGTGATCAGGAATGCCTTGGAAAAAACCCAGCGTAGGATGCCTGCAACCAGTTCAAACATGACTCGATAGCCCAAGGCCGCCCCTGCGTGGCAGGAGACGGTCCAAGGCTACCGCTACCGGTAACCGACCCGGGACTTCCCCGCGACCCCTAAAACGCGGTCGAACCGCTTGCAACCGGGCCGCGCCAGCGCATGGTCTGGGATGAGTCGATGGAACCCCTTCCCTGCCATCCACCGCCGCCCACGCCCAGTGCGTGTCCTTCCATGTCGCCGGGTCGCGCTTGTGCTCAACCTGCTGCTGGCCACCGGTCTGGCATGCGGGGGTCACCGCGCCGTGGCCGGCGACATTTCGATCGTGACCTCGGTGCCGCCGCATGCGTGGCTGGCCGGCGAAATCGGCGGCGACCGCGTCACCAGTTCACCGCTGGTCACCCCGGGGCAGGATCCACAAGGGCTTCAAGTCGGTCCCGCCGAGGTCATGCGCGCGGCGCGGGCGCACATCTACCTGGCCACCGGCATGGGTTTTGAGGAACGCCTGATCGCCGGTCTCAAGACCGACCACCCCGACGTCAAGGTGCTGGATCTGCGCGAAATCGCCGGCCGTGGCCGCGATCATGAGGACCACGAACAGGATCATGATGAGGCTCACGACGATCCCCACGTGTGGCTGGATCCGCGCACCCTCGAGCAGCAGGCGCGCGCCATTGCCGAGGCGATGATCGCGCTCGATCCCGATGGCGCCAGCGTCTATGTGGTCAATCTTGACTCCTTCATCGAGCGCCTCAAGAATGCCAACGAGGAGATGCACGGCCGGTTGAAGCCGTTTGAGGGCCGGTCGTTCATCGTGTTCCATCCGGCTTTGCGGCGCTACGCCGAGGCGTTCGGGCTGCGCGAGGTTCCGATCGAACAGGCTGGCAGGGAACCGACCGACCGGCAGCTGCTTGAACTGGTCCAGCAAGCGCGCGCCGAAAACTCGGCGGTGGTGTTCGTGCAGCCGCAGTTCAGCCAGCGCCCGGCCCTGCAGCTCGCCGGGCAGCTCGGTGCCCGGGTCGAGCACATGGACCCGCTTGAGCCCGACATCCTGCACAATTTGAAGAGCATCACCGACAAGTTGGAATTGGCTTTCCGCGGCGCCGCGCCATGACCGGCACCCGCGGGTTGCGCCGCCATGGCAGCCAGTCGCCGCTACCACCGCACCATCGCCTCCTTGGCCATGCCGGCTTGGATGGAAGCGCCAACCATCGGGGCCAAGCCGGTTTGCCGGCCTTCGGCATTCCCACCGCCCGCACAACGTGGGCGCCGGCGCCTTTTTCGTTTGCCCCGGCCCCACGTGCGCGGCCAGATTGCCGCATGAGTTCCTCCGTCACCACCCTCGCCGGGCTCAAACGCGGCGACCTCCACGGGCAACCCGGCGTCGCGGTGCGCGCCCAGATCGATCAGGCCCGCAGCAAAACCGCCCGCAGCGGCTCGCCCTACCTCGAATGGGTGCTGCGCGACAGCGAGGAATCCATGCCGCTGCGCATCTGGGACAACCACCCCCAGTTCACCGCCGCCGGCCAGGCCCGCAGCGGAGACTTCATCGAGGTCACCGCGCTGTGGAACGCCACCGAACGCTACGGGCTCGAACCCAAGGACTGGCAGTTCCGCCTGCTGCAAGCCGAAGAAACCGAGGCCCTGCTGGCCGGCTCGGGCGAGTCGGCCCAACGCCAGCAGACCGACTGGAACGACATCACCTCGCTGGTCGACGGCATGGCCGACCCGAGGCTGCGCCTGCTTTCGCAGACCTTTCTCGAGCAATTCGGCGATCGCTTCCGGCGCGCCGCCGGCGCCCGCGAATACCATCACGCCCGCCGCGGCGGCCTGGTCGAGCACGTGGCCCAGATGATGCGCTGCGCTGACGCCCTCAGCCGGGTCTACCAGGACCTCAACCGCGACCTGCTGCTGACCGGCGCGCTGTTCCACGACTGCGGCAAGATGTGGGAAAACTGCTACCGCGAGCGCGACTTCACCATGCCCTACTCCGAGCCGGCCGAACTGCTCGGCCACATCACCCTCGGCATCGAATTGATCAACAAGCTGTGGCGCGACCTGCTTGAATCCCCCGCCGCCGCCGACTGGCAGGCCCAGGACCCGCCCAGCGATCACGTGCGCCTGCACCTGCTCCACCTGATCGCCTCGCACCACGGCGAGCACGAATACGGCTCGCCGGTGCTGCCCAAGACGCCCGAGGCCATGGCCCTGCACTACATCGACAACCTCGACGCCAAAATGGAAATGTTCCGCCGTGGCTACCAGACCGGGCAGAGCCTGGCCGACCGCGTGATCCAACGGGTGCGCCCGCTGCCGGCCAACCTGGTCACACCGCTGGCACGCATCGAGCCCTCATCCGACCCATCCGACCCATCCGACCCATCCGACTCGTCCGACTCGTCCGAAGTCCAACCCGCACCCAGACCCGCCACCGCCACCGCCACCGAAGCCAAAGCCACCGGCCGCGGCCTGTCGGCGCTCGACTGACCTGCCACGACGCCACGGTTCCGATTGCGCTCAATCACCTAGGTAATATTATTGCCAAATAAACGCACATTCGACCATCGACCTGTTTTCCGTCGGCATCGGCCCCTCGTCCTCCCACACGGTGGGGCCGATGCGCGCCGCGCGGCGGTTTGTCGACCAGCTGGCCGCTCGCACACCGGTGCCATCGGCCCGGCTGCGCTGTGAACTCTACGGTTCCCTTGCCGCCACCGGCAAAGGCCACGGCACCGACCGGGCGATCGCGCTGGGGTTTCTCGGACACGACCCGCGCACCATCGATCCCGACGCCATCCCGACCGAACTCGAGCAACTCGACCACCGCGGCGCCATCGAATTGGCCGACGGCTCGCGGGTGGCGTTCGATCGCCGGCAGGACCTCGTGTTCCACCGGCGGCAGACCCTGCCCCTGCATCCCAACGGCCTGCATTTCCAGCTTCTCGACGACGACGGCGGCCCGCTGCACGAGGAGGTGATCTATTCCACCGGCGGCGGTACCATCCGCACCGAAGCCGAACTGCGCCAAGGCGGCGCGGCGGACGCGACCGCCCCCGAGCTGCCGTTTCCATTCCAGAGCGCCGCCACCTTGCTGGATCACTGCGAGCGGTCGTCGAGGTCGATCGCCGATGTGGCGCTGGCCAACGAGCGTGCGCTGCGTCCGGACCGCGCGATCCAGGAGCACCTGGACCTGATCTGGCAGGCCATGCAAGCCTGCATCGAGCGCGGGCTGCGCCAGACCGGGACGCTGCCCGGCGGGCTCAAGGTGCCGCGGCGGGCGGCGGCCATGGCGTCGCGGCTGACCGGCGAACCAAGCAAAAGCGACCTCGATCCGCTGCAGGCCATGGACTGGGTCAATGTGTGGGCACTGGCGGTGAACGAGGAAAACGCCGCTGGCGGCCGGGTGGTAACCGCCCCGACCAACGGCGCCGCCGGCATCCTGCCGGCGGTGATGCACTACGCCTGTCACTTCGTGCGCCCGGCCGTCGATCAGCCGGTGACCACCTTCCTGCTGACCGCGGGGGCGGTCGGCTGGCTTTACAAGGCCAATGCCTCCATCTCCGGTGCCGATGTCGGTTGCCAGGGCGAGGTGGGGGTCGCCTGCTCGATGGCCGCGGCCGGCCTGGCGGCGGTGATGGGCGCCAGTCCGCGGCAGGTGGAGAACGCCGCCGAGATCGGCATGGAGCACAACCTGGGCCTGACCTGCGACCCCATCGGAGGCCTGGTGCAGATTCCCTGCATCGAGCGCAACGCCATGGGCGCGGTCAAGGCCATCAACGCCGCCCGGCTGGCGCTGGCCGGCGACGGCTCGCACAAGGTGTCGCTGGACAAGGTCATCCGCACCATGCGCGAAACCGGTCGCGACATGTCGTCAAAATACAAGGAGACCGCGCGCGGCGGCCTGGCGGTCAACCTGGTCGACTGTTGAGGCCGCGGCCCGCGGGCGCGACCGGCTTCGGCAGGTCTCAGGCAGCTCCCACCGAAGCCCTCCCCGGCGCAGCTCGTCGGCCGGCAGAAGATCATTCGGTCAAAGCATCCCTTGCGGCTCGGCGAATCCCGGGTTCGCATCAGGATACCCCCTAGAGAAAAACCTTGTTTTTTTCGTTCTAGACGGCGCCACCTCTCAGGACTTTATCTATATATGCGACTTGTCATGGATTGATCATTTCTTGATCAGGCCCAACACTCATGGTGTCACGGATCGCCCTCCCGGCCCAGGCGGTCACTCTCACTCCTGCTGCCCCCATCCCCCTCGAACATGCCAATGACTCCATCGTTCCGCAACACCCGACTGTCAGTGGTCGCCTCGCTGGTTTTCTTAGCAATCACGCCG
>SKLO01000118.1 GCA_007123195.1 Verrucomicrobiales bacterium
CCCGGCCACGGGCGTCGCCGGGGCCTACGGGACCACCCGCAGCCAACCGGCGCGCAGCACGGATTCAAGCAGCAGCGCCAGCAGCGCCGTCAAGGCCAGTGGCGGGAACCACTCGGCCGACTGCTCCACCGCCACCGAGCGCACCGGCCGCCGCTCCAACCGGTCGATCTCGGCATACACCATCTCCAGCGATTCGAAGTCATTGGCGTGGCGGTGGATGCCGCCGGTCTTGCCGGCGATGTCCTGCAGCACGCGCTCGGGGGCGGTGGGTTGGCGCGGAATCACCACCTGGTTGCCGTCGGCATCGGTGCCGTATTGCACCCTGGTGTCAAAACCGAGTGCAATGGTGTAGATGCGGATTCCCCACTCGGCTGCGATCGCCGCCGCCTCGGCCGGCAGGTAACGACCGCAGTTGTTCTCGCCGTCGGTGAGCAGGATGATGATCCGGCTGTCGGCGTCGACCGCCGACGGGTCGATGCCCGGTGCGCCGTTGCCGGAATCGTCGTGCGGTTCCTGCAGCCGCAGGTGCGCCGCGGCCAGGGCGATCGCGTCGCCGTAGGCGGTGCCGTCCTCGTTCGGGTGGGAGTGCACGTCGAGCTGGCCGGCAATCTCCGCCACCGCGCGATGGTTCAGGGTCAGCGGACTGAGGGTGTCGGCGTAGCGGGCGAACGTCACCAGACCGATCAGGTCGCCGTCGCGGCCCTCGAGGGTGGAGTCGTTGCCAAGAATGAACTCGCGCATGACCGTGCGCGCCGCCTCCAACCGGGTGGCGCGGCCGTCGCGGAAATCCAGGTCCGCCAGCATGCTGGAACTCAGGTCGACCACCATTTGGATGGCGATGCCCTCGGCCTCCTCGCGCCACTCGGTGCGCTGGCCCTGGGGCCGGGCCAGAGCCAGCACCGCGGTCACCAGCGCCAGCGCCCGCAAGGCCGCCGGCAGCCACAGCAGGCGCACCCGCAGGGACCGTCGCGGCGCCGGGTCGCCGGGCGCGGTCGGCAGCGGCAACAAGCGGCCGCGCCGCCGACGCCACACCAGCCACGCCACCACCGGCAGCAGCAACAGGGCGAACGGGCTGGCAATGGTCATTTCTCAGGCGGGGTTGAAGCGTCCAGCCACTGCGCCACGTCGGCAGCCCAGGTGCGGGCGGTGCGGCCGTCAAACTTTCCTGATTGATACAACAGCCCGTCCACCTGGGCCAGTAAACCGTCGGGAATCTCATCGCGTCGCGCCTTCAACAGGCAGCGCCGCCAGTCGGTCACCCGGGATCGGGTTGGCAGTTCCCCGGACAGGCGGAGCTGTTGCAACTCCGCCCGCACCCGTGCGAGCTGGGCCTCCGGCGAGTCGTCGGCCGCCGCTTCCTGCCGCCGCTGGAGTCGTCGCAGCCACCAGCCCGCCGCCAGCCCGGCCGCCAGCGCCGCCGCCAGCGTGGCCAAGGTGGCCGGGCGCGACCACGAGCGATCGACAGCCGGCCAATCCGTGACCACATCCGCCAGCGCCGGGTCCACTCTCCCACCGGCACCCGGCGGAGGTGCAATGGTCACCATCCCGCCGCCGGCGACCACATCAAAGACCTCGAAGCCCCCTTCCGGATCACCCTCCGCGACCGCATCGACCGGTGCCGACACCACCGCCCGCACCTGTGGCAGCGCCGCCTGCCCGGGGAGGAACGGCGTCAGGGTCCAGCGCGCCACGTGTTCCACGCCGCCGTCGCGCCAGCGGGTCGTCAGCTGCGGCGATGCCGGCGGCTCATCGCCCCAGAAAGCAGGGTCGACGCGCTCCAGCCGGAATTCGACCTCCCGTCCGAACTCGATCAGGATGCTCGCTTCCAGCACCACCTCGTCGATCAGGGTCGGTGTCCCGGGTTGGACCTGCAGCGTCAACGCCGGACCATGCTCCGACGGCCCCCGGGTCGATCCATCGGCAGCGGCAACCAGGACCCACACGAGCGCCAGAATCAGGGCGCGGGGACGCGTCCCCGGCGGTCGCCGACGCCGGACCGGAGGGTCGCCGCCTGGTTCGATGGCCCTCATGTGCGTGGTGCCGCTTGGGCCGGGTTTCGCTGCGGCGCCTGCGCGGCCGCCGCCCCGTGGTGAAACCATCGATACAACGCCTCGGCCGGATCCTCTTCCGCCGTCACCGTCAGCAGTTCCGCCCCGGCCCGGTCGAACCAGCCCCGGACTTCGCGCGCCTGTTGCCGTCGCGCTGCCGTCCAAGCCTGTCGGGTGCGCGCGTCGCGGCCGTCGATCACCCGCAGCCGACCGCTCTCCGGATCCACCGTGCGGAACAGGCCGCCGGCGGGCCCCCGCCATTCCAGTGGCTCCAGCAAACGCAGGCCACCGACCTCATGGGCGGATGCCAGGGCACCCAGCTCCGGCATCGGCTCCGGCAGCAGAAAATCCGACAGCACGAACACCAAACCCCGTCGGCGCATCAGGCTGGCGGCCATGCGCAGGGCCGGGCGCAGGTCGGAACCGGCATCCAGGGGAACCGCCGGTCCGGCTTGACCGGCGACCGGCTCCGAATCCGCCGCCAGCACGGTTCGCATCAGGTGTTCCACATGAGCGGCGCCGCCGGCCGGTGGCGCCACGGTGACCACCCGGTCGGTGGCCGTTACCAGCCCGCAGCGGTCGCGATGCCGGTTGGCGCAGAACCCCAGCAGCCCGACCAGTTCGGCAAACCGCTCCAGCCGGCTGGGTCCGGACGCACGGAACCTGCTCGAGCCGGACACGTCCACCACGAACAGCGCGGTCAGGTTGCGCTCCTCGATGTGGTGCTTGACGAACGTCCGCCCGCTGCGGGACGATGCGTTCCAGTCGATGTGCCGCACGTCGTCGCCGGGCACATACTCGCGCATTTCGGCGAACTCCAGTCCGCTGCCGTGAAACCGCGACGCGTAGGCCCCGTGCAGCAGATTGTTGACCGGCCGCCGTACCTTGAACACCAGATCGCGCACACGGGCTTCCAGTTCCCGCGCCGGGGTGGTGGTCATGGTCTTCGGTCTCACCTTGAGGATCAATCGTCGGGTCCCTCCGCCCGGCACCTGCTCCGGCGGTTCGGGCCGGCTTGGGTCAGGTCAGGAAATGGGTCAGCAGTTTCTCGACCACCCGGTCGCTGGTCCAGCCCTCCACCTCAGCCCGGTAGCTGAGGCCGATGCGATGGCGCAGGACATCGTGCGCCACCGCGCTGATGTCGGCCGGCGTGGCGTAGTCCCGGCCTTGCATCAAGGCGTGCGCGCGCGCCGCCAGCGACAGCTGGATGCTGGCCCGTGGCGAGGCGCCGTGCCGCAGCGGTTGATCCAGGTCCGCCCCCCACAGGTCGGTCTCACGCGATGCCCTCACCAGATTCAAGATCAGGTGCTCGAGGTCGCGGTGCAGGTGAATGCCATCGACCGATTCCTGCAGCTCGAGAATGTCCCGGCTGGTGAGCACCGGCTTGACGGTCAGTTGCGGACGCGCCCGGGCCATGCGCCGCATGATTTCCAACTCCTCGTTCTCGGCCGGGTAATCCACCCGCACCTTGAAGAAAAACCGATCCAACTGCGCCTCCGGCAGTTCGTAGGTGCCCTCCTGTTCGATCGGGTTCTGGGTCGCCAGCACCAGGAACGGGTCGGGCAACTGGTGGCTGGTGTCGCCAATCGTCACCTGCCGTTCCTGCATCGCCTCCAGCAGCGCGCTCTGAACCTTCGCCGGCGCCCGGTTGACTTCGTCGGCCAGCACGATGTTGGCAAAAATAGGGCCGCGCCGGGTGACAAAATCACCGGTTTGCGGGCGGTAGATCAGGCTGCCGGTCAGGTCGCCGGGCAACAGGTCAGGGGTGAACTGGATGCGCGCGTAATCCGCCTCAATGCTGGCCGCCAGAGTGCTGATCGTCAGCGTCTTGGCGATGCCGGGCACCCCCTCCACCAGCACGTGGCCCCGGCACAGCAGGGCGATGATCAGCCGGTCCACCAGGTGCTGTTGCCCCACCACCACCGTGCCGATCCGCTGGCGCAATGCGTGCAGCCGCGCCGCCGTGCCCGGCGGTGAAACCGCCCTGTCGCCAGCGCCGCCATTGCCGGCCACCGACCGCGGTCGTGCGCCCGGCTCCCCGGCGCTCACAGGCGCGGACAACTCGGGGTGAACGGATTCGGCGGGCTTCATGGACAATCGGTGGCTTGGCAATTCTCCCCAGTTCGGAGCACAAACCGGCATCGCGCAACTCCATTCTCAACGGTCCCGGCGCGGCGCGTCCGTCATGGAATGCGTCTGCGGCTGCTCGACCGCCAGGGCGACAGAGGGACAAGGCGACAGACATGTTGCCGGCCACGAAAGCATGGCCCGGCGCGGACCGGGTGCAGCGATGCGCCAGGGGTGTTGGGGTGCCAACCTGTCCGGGGGCCGGCTATTTCAACGTCATCAGGTAGGTCAGCAGGGCGGCGATCTGGTCGTCGCTCAGGGGCTCGAGCAGTCCGGCGGGCATGAGGCTGCGCCGGATGAAGCCGGCTTGTTCGATGTCCGCCCGCTCGATCCGGCGGTCAGGGCCGCCCGGCTGCCGGACCACCACGGCGTCCTGGTCTTCATCGACGAAAAACGCGTCGATGATGTCGCCGTTCTTCAGCTCGACCCGGTAGATGCGGTAGCCCGATTCCATCGCCGCGTCCGGCGTGAGAATGTTGCGCAGCAGGGCCTCGAGGCCCGAGGCGCCGACGCCACTGATGTCCGGGCCGATGTTGCCGCCGGTGCCGTGGATGGCATGGCAGGAGGTGCAGAGCACGGCCAACGCCTGGCCCATGACCGGGTCGCCGCCCCGTTCCGCCAGCTCTCTCAGGCGCGCGAACTCCGCCTCCAGTTCGGCGGCTTGCGCGGCGGTGAGCAGCGGCGGTCCGTCGGTGGTGTTCACCACCCTGGCGCCGGCTTGCAGGTCGCCCCAACCGTCTCCGGTGCCACTGTGGAACAGCAGCCCCTCGGGCAACTCCCCTTCGGCGAACGCCCGGTCGAAATGATCGCGGATCTGTGAGGGTGTGCGGGCGTGATCCCAGATGCGGAACTCGGCGAAGGCGCCCTCGGTGTTGCCGTTGACCGGGCTCCAGCCGAGGCGCACGTCTTCAAACGCGCGGGTGACTGGGACCGTGCCGACGACATCCGGCTCGCCGTCGGCGAAGAAGGTGAGGGTGCCGTCGGCGTCTCTGGTGATGGCCAGGTGGGTCCAGAAATCGGGGGTCATGGGCCGGTCGGACACCAGCACGTCGCTCTTGCCCGGGACCCAGAACCGGAGCCGCGCGTTGAAGAAGTTGATGCTGAGGGCGTTCTCGGCTCCCAGCAGACCGTCCTTGTTGTCGATGCCGGGGGCGAGCCGGACCCAGGTCTCGATGGTGAACGGCCCTTCGAGGGTCACGCCGGTCCGGCTCCAGGCCTGCTGGCCACCGTCGAGCACGAGGATTTCCGCGAACAGATCGCTCATCGATTCCATCAGGCGCGCCAGCCCGGGGTGGTCACCGAGAACGGCGCTGAGTCGCTCGGCGCTGGCGCCGTCGAGGGCTTCCGCCGGCAGATCGTCGTTCAACAGGGCGTCGACAAGGAGTTCCGCGCCGTCCCGCCTGGCCGAGAGCAGCGCGATGCTGTGGCGTTGCTGGGCGGGGGTCAGCTGGTCGTAAAGGCCCAGCAAGAGCGGCGCCGCCTGGGGCGAACGCGACCCGGCCAGGGCGGCGACGGCGGCCTGACGGATTTCAGGGTGCGGCGAATCCGCCGCCAGACCTGCCAGCGGGTCCACCGCATCGGCGCCGAGGAGCTGCAGGGCTTCAAGCACCGCCAGCTGGTGGGCGGGCGGGGTGTCCTGGTCCTCGACGAGCGCCACCAGCTGAGGCTCCAGGTCGCGGATGCCGAAGGTGCCGATGAGGTTGATGCCGAGGTGGGATCGATCGCCTTGGAGCAGTTCGGCGGCGGGCTCGGCCAGCAGGGGGGCGAGCTTGCCGGCGTCAAGGCTGGCGTGCTCGGACAACAGGGTTTCGGCGACGAACTCCACGGTGTCGGCCGAGCCAAGCAGGGCCGCCAGCGCCCGGCCGCTGCCCTCGAGGTCGGGGAACTGGGCCAGCCTGAGCAATTCCTCCCGGGTGGGCGGCCGTTGCAGGGTGGGCAGCAGCGCCGCCAACCGGGTGGCGCTCTCGCGCGGCTCAAGCGCCAGCACCGCGAGCACGCGCGCCTCGTCGGACAGTTCGGCGGCGGGCTGGCTGTCAAGGAACGCCTCCACCGCCGGCTGGTGGGCTTCGAGAAAACGGCGGATGAGGAAACGCTCGTAGGCGCGGTTGTAGGCCTCGCCGACGAGGATGCGGCCGCCGCCATGGCTGGCGGGTCCGGTGGGTTCGGTCAGGGCCGGCTGGACGGCGTGGAGCAGTTTGGCCAGCATGGCGTCGGGATCGGCGCCGATTGCCCTCGCCAGGGTGATGATGGCGGCGGCGCGCACCTCGCGGTCGGGGTCGTCCAACAGCTCGGGGGCGAACCGTTGGAACCGGGCCAGCTCGCGACGGACGTTGCGATTGTCCGAGTCGAGCAGCGGCCGCGCCGCGTCGCGCTCGTCAGCGGGCAGGATCCACAACGCCTGGATCCGCAGGGCGTCGGCGCTTTCAGGTGCCGTCAGGGCGGCCTTGAGAGGGTCGATCATGGCCGGATCGTCGCGATCGACCAGCGTTTGCCAGGCGAGGTGGGCACGCGCCGTGGGTGCGGCACCGAGCATGGCGACGAGGTCGCCGGTGGGCAGCCCGGTGAAGTCGGGAATGTCGGCTTCCACGGCCTTTTCAACCGCGCTGATGCGCCAGATCCGGCCGCGGCTCTGGTCGCGCTCCGGGTGGTTCCGCGGCACCTCGTTGTGGGCGATGATCTTGTTGTACCAGTCGACGATGTAGATGGCGCCGTCGGGCCCCTGGGTCAGGGCGACCGGGCGGAATTTGGGGTCGTGGCTTTCGAGGAAGTCGGGCAGCTGACGCAGCTGCCAGTCGTCGCCGTCGCGGTCCATGGCGATGGTGTTGATCTTGCCGGTGATCGGGTTGGCCACGAGCATGGTGAACTCGGCTTCGGGATCGATTCCGGGACCGGTCTCCAAGAGCGCCAGGCCGCTGAGGCCGGTGCCGCCCATGCGGAACTCGGCGGCGGGGGGGAAATCGGGTTGATACGACTTCTTGTGGCGCCTCATGCCGCCGGGGTAGTAGGCGTAATCGTGGAACGGCATCAGCGGGTAGCCGTAGTCGTTGGCTTCTTGAATAAAGCTCTCGCCCTCGCCGGTGATGACCAGGCCCCAGATGTTGTTCGGCCCGGTGGAGGTGACTTCAAAGCGGCTGCCATCCGGGCGCATCCGGGCCATGGAACAGCCGGGCCACGGCACGGCGGTGTCGTCGCCGGGCCGTTGCACGTCGCTGTGGTTGAACAATCCCTGCGCCATCCAGATCCAGTCGCCGGGCGCGCGGGTGAACTGGTGCGGCAGCAGGTGGCTGTCCTGGATGCCGAAGCCGGTCAGCAACACCTCGCGCTGGTCGGCGCGGCCGTCGCCGGTGGTGTCGGTGAACAACACCAGGTCGCGCCCGTGATGCACGTAGCAGCGGTCGCCCCCGCCCCAGGGCAGGATGCCGAGGGGTATGGCCAGGCCGTCGGCGAACACTTCGGGCTCGGTCAGGCCTGCCGGCGGCAGGTCGCGGTTGAGCGCCTCGCGCGGGAAGACCAGCACCTTGTCGCGTGCGTGCCGCTGGTAGAGGGCCTCGGCGGCGGCGGGGTTGTCGTTGGCGTCGACCGGATACTCGAGGGCGGTCTGGGTCCACAGGCGCCCGCGCTGGTCGAAGTAGACGCTGATGAACTTGCCGATGTCGTCGGCTTCCTGCACCACCAGCTCGATCTGGTAGCCCTCGGGCAGGCTGAAGGTGTCCAGCTGGGCGATGGCGGAGCGGTAGCCGTCGGCGTCGACGCCGGACTGGTCCGGTTCGGCGGGTGCGGGCTCCGGCGGTGCCTTGGCCCTGGCGAGCGCGGTCTGGATGCCGCCGAGCGATTCCCAGGTGGGTGCGCCGGGGGTGGGAGGCAGTTCACGGAGGGTGATGTCCTTGAACTGGATCGTCGCGGGGCCGCCGCCGTGGAGCTGGATGCCGATGTGGCCGTCGAGGGGAATGTCAGGATTCTGCTCGCTGAAGTCGGTCACCTTGACGTCGTTGATCCATACCTGGATGCGCGGGCCCTCGGCGAGAATGCGGTAGTGGTTCCAGCCGAGCACGTCGAGCGCCTGGCTCATCGCCTCGGCGTCGAGCGGTTCGGGATAGATCAGGCCGCGCCGGTGTTCGTCGTAGATCTTGCCGAACCAGCCGTCGCCGCAATCGACCTGGTAACCGGCCATGCCGTGGCCATCGGGCATGCGCACGCTGCGGATCTGGATGCCGCTGTTGATCAGGCCGGCCGCGGGATCGCCGGCGCAGCGGATGGTCAGGTTCAGCTCGAAGTTCGCGTAGCTTTCGCTGGTGCTGATGAATTCGTTGCGCCGCCGCTCCTGGTCCGGGTGGCGCCCGGTGATGGCCCCGTCCTCGACCTGCCACACGCCGTCGGTGAATTCCCAGCCGTCGAGGGTTTCGCCATCGAACAACGGCAACGGTTCGGCCGGTTGGTCGGCCGCCAACATGGGGGCCGTCGGTGCCAGGGTCATGGCAACCGTCAGGACACCGCCGAGCAGGATGCGGCGGGCGGAAAAGGGGGAATCGAAGGCGGTCATGGGTTTGTCTTGCAGGGGCGTTTCATTCGATAGGCCGGGTGGTCACCCGCCGCCATGCCTGAAATCCACATCCGCATTCAAGCTCACGCGGCTGGGCTGGCAACGGCACCGACATGATCAACCGCACGAATCAGAGACGGCGCTCGCGGAACTCGGTCGGGCGGCGCCCGGTCCAGCGCTTGAAGGCGTTGGAGAAGGTGAACGGGTTCTCGTAACCGACACTGCGGCCGATGGCGGCGATCTTGTCATCGGTGGAGGTGAGCAGGGTGGCGGCGCGGCGCATTTTCAGGTAGGCGACGTGCTGGACCGGGCTGCGGCCCAGGTGTTTCCGGGCCAGGCGACGGAGGTGTTCCGGGCTGAGATTGCCGATGGCGGCGAGGTCCTCGAGCTGCCAGTCGCGCGCGAGGTCGTGCTCGACCTCCTGCCAGACGCGCCAGAGGCGGTTGTCGCCCCGGTAGGGACGGGCCGCGCGGGCGACGAACCCGTGGATCAGTTCAACCCAGTGATGTTGCGCCCCGGAATCGGTGGTGGTGCCGCTGGCCTCGGCATGGAGCCCGGCAATGGCGTGGCCGAGGGTGTGGACTTCACCCCGGTGAATTGCCGGGCTGTTGGTCGAGAGGATGGGGACGGTATCGCGGGTTTCGTGGTAGCGCACCCAGGCGAACGACCACACCTGGTCCGACTTTGAACGAATCCCGGTGGGGGCAAAGGCGGGCAGAAGGCAGATGTCGCCCGCCGCCAGCGTGCGCCAGCGGCCGTCCACCAGCGTGGCGCCGCGGCCCTCCAGTCCCACCAGTGCGAAGGTGCCGGAGGCTTCGGCGCGGATGACCTCGAACGGGCTGCGCGCCCACATGCGCCCGGCGTGGGCGATGTTGTGGTTTTTGAGCAGGGAACAGACCGGGGCGTCGGCCAGCCAGGGGCGGGGATCGCGCGTGTCTGAGCGGACGCATTCCCACCGGGTTTCGGGGCCGAACCGTTCCAGGTCAGCGATGTTGTCCGCGTCCATGTCGACGGGTTCAAGGGGTCGGGGCGTGTTCGGGGGCCGCCGGGTAGAGGCGATGTTGCGGGAAATGTTCCACCCGGGCGCAGCCTACCTGTTCCATCACCTGGCGCAACTGCCGCTTGAGCATGGTCATGACGTGATGACCGCCCCTGGTTCCCAGGGCCGCGGCCCCGTACATGAAGGAGCGTCCCAGGAAGGTGAAACGCGCGCCGCAGGCGAGGGCGCAGGCGATGTCCGGACCCGAGCGCAGGCCGCTGTCGATCATCAGCGTGGTGCGGTCGCCGAACATCCCGGCCAGCTCGTTCAGTGGCTGGATGGTGGACTGGCCGGCGTCGAGCTGGCGGCCGCCGTGGTTGGAGACGAGCAGGCCGTCGACGCCCAGCGCCAGGGCTTTCTCGGCGTCCTCGGGGGTGACGATGCCCTTGATCACCAGCTTGCCCTGCCAGCGGTCGCGGATCGCGGCGATGCGATCCGGGCTGAGCCGGCCGGAGAAGGTGCGGTTCATGAACAAACCGAGGTGCTTCATGCTCAATCCCCCCGGGATGTAAGGCTTGAGGGTCTTGAACCCGGGGATGCCGGCGCGCAACTGGCCGAGCGACCACGTCGGGCGCATGGTCATCTGGCAGAGGTTGCGCAGCGACATCTTGGGCGGGATCGACAGGCCGTTGCGGATTTCCTTGGGCCGGTAACCGAACGACGGGGTGTCGGCCAGCAACACCAGCACCGGCAGACCGGCGGCGGCGGCGCGGTCGATGATCTTGTCGCGCAGATCGTCCTCGGCGGGGTGATACAACTGGAACCAGGCCTTGCCGCCGGTGATTTCGGCCACGGTTTCGATGCTCGCGGTGGCCACCGTGCTGAGGATGAACGGCAGGCCGTGATCGGTCGCGGCCTGGGCGAGGATCTCGGTGGCGCGCGGCCAGATCATGCCCTGGAGGCCGATCGGGGCCACGCCGAAGGGCGCCTGGTAGCTGGTGCCGAACAGCTCGGTGCGCATGTCGGCACCGGGGAACTCGCGCAGGTAGTAGGGGCGCAGGCGGACCTCGCGGATTTCCTCGGTGTTGCGCCGCAGGTTGACCTCGGAATTGCAGCCGCCCTCAAGGTATTCGAGCGCGAACCGCGGCACGCGTCTTCTGGCCCGCTCGCGCAGGTGCTCGACGGAAGGGAAGCGGGAATCGAAGAAATCGTCCATGGGCGCTGGGCAAGGGGCATGGCGCAACCTGCTTCGTCAGGTTGTAGACGAACACCGCCGCGCACTCAAGGCGGGAGCTTGAATTGGCGACCGGGTCTTCGCTCATGCTCACATGGCCGGCAACTGGTCGCGCAGGCTTTCCAGGTCCGGGTCCTGCAGGGCGAAGCGGGCGAGGCGCTGGTCCATGCGGAACGATTGCCGCAGCAGGATCGCGGCGTCGGCGAGGCGGCCGAGGCGGGCGTGGTAGCAGCCGAGGTTGTAATAGAACACCGGCGACTGACGCAGGGAACGGGGGCCGTGGACCAGGCGCTCGATGGCTTCCTCGGTCTGGCCGGTCTCATGCAGGCAGAGCGCATACTGGATGAACAGGTCGGCATTGTCCGGATGCTGCTCGCACAGGTCGGCCGCCAGTTGCACCGCTTCCGGCCAGCGCTGGCGCCGCATCTGCAGCAGCAACCGCAGACGCCTCACCGGAACGGCGTGGCCGTGGAGTTGCTCCAGCAAGGCGAGTTCCGCCTCGGCGTCTTCGAGCATCTCCAGTTGCAGGTAACCTTCTACGGAGGACAGCAACAGGTGGGCATTCATGGCCGTGAAATCTCAGGCTTGTTTGTTCTTGGTGTTACGCAGGCGCGACGCCGCGGGATGGACCGACAGGTCCCGGATGACCCGGCCTTCACCTCCGTTAGAGCGGTGAACCATGGAAATTGTTCACCTGAACGACCGCAAAAGTGCGGCGGCCGCGGGTGGGAGTGCGCGGGTGGTTCCGGTTGGCAGCTCCGCGGTTTCCGTCCATGCTCGGCTCGTGCGACGTGCTTTCATCCTCGGTGCCGGCCTTGGCACCCGGTTGCGACCGCTCACCGCCGGGTTGCCCAAGCCGCTGGTGCCGGTGTGGAACCGGCCGCTGATCACCCATGCGTTCGACCACCTGATCGCGGCCGGGGCGGCGGATGAACTGGTGGTCAACACCCACCACGCCGCCGCCGCCTACGCGCGCGGGTTTGCCAACCGCGACTATCGCGGTCGACCGCTGCACCTGCGGCACGAGCCGGTGTTGCTCGACACGGCCGGCGGCCTGGCCAACGTCGCCGACCTGCTGCGCGACCAGCCCTGGGCGCTGGTCTACAACGGCGACGTGCTCAGCGACCTGCCGCTGGCCCCGGCGATCGCGGCGCACGAAGGCCGGGATGCCGAGGTGACGCTGATCCTGCGGCGCCAGGGACCGGTGACCAATGTCGGCTTTGACCCTGGAAGCGGACACGTGGTGGACGTGCGCGGGGCGCTGGGCGTGGCGGCCCCGGTCGCCGCGCAGTTCACCGGCATCTACCTGGTGACCCCGCGCTTCCTGCGGCGGTTGGAGCCGGGGCGGATCGAATCCGTGGCCGCAGTCTGGCAACGCATGCTGGCGGCCGGCCAGCCGGTACACGGGGTGCTGGCGGACCAGGGCTGGTGGCTCGATCTGGGCCACACCGATGCCTACCTGGAGGCGCACCGGGAGTTGGCGCGCCAGTTTCAGCCCGGCGCGACGGTGCGGTTTCCTCGCCACGCCGCCGGGATCGACGGCGGCCCGGCGGCGGCGCTGGGTCCACGGATCTCACCAACGGCGCGGCTGGCGGATGCGGGGGTCGGCATCGACCCTTGGACCGTGGTCGGTGCCGACGCCCGCATCGGCCAGGGCGTCGTGCTGCAGGGCTGCGTGGTGTGGCCGGACGCCGAGGTGCCGGCGGGCAGTCGTTGGCGGCACCGGGTCGTCCAACCGGGCGAGGCGCCGGCCGATGGATGAGGGTGCGTCCGGCCCGGTAGTCCGGTCAATCTCTCCATTCAGCACCAGAGCCCGCGTGGCGCGGGGTGTGGAATCAGCGGCAACCGGACGCGTTCCCCACCCGGACCATTTCAACTCAGCCGGAGGATGTGGCGTCGCGGCCAGGCAGGCAGGCAGGAATGCCCGCTCCACACTCCCTGCCGGCCGTGAACCTGATAACCAGGTTCAGGGGCTGGTCGGCAACTCATACCAGCGAGTGGCCACGCTGCCGTCGGGGCGGATGAAGGCGTAGCGGCCGTCCTTGCGGACCAGGCACAGGCCTTGGCGGAATACCCGGGCGTCGTCGTAATCAGCCGCGATCACCAGTTCACCCTCGCGGTCGATGAAGCCGTAGCGCTGATGCACCCGCAGACGCGCCAGATCGTCGATGAACGGCAGCGGATAACCCAGCTCGATCTCGAGCGCGGCCTTGCCGAACCGGTCGACAAACAGGTAGCGCCCGCCGTCGCGCACCCGCACCAGGCCGGCGGGGAAGCTGTGGTCGAACGGCAACTCGGACCGCGTGAGGTCCCAGCCCTGCTGGTCGATCTCGGAACCGTGGTCGGTGCGAAACAACCGTTCCATCGGCGCGGATTCCTTGGCCATGCCATCGGCGAGCCACAGCAGATCTTGCCAGCGGGGTTCGGTGACCGGCGTGCCTTCGAGATCGATCAAGGCCCAGCCGCGGTCGCTGCGGACCGGGGCGCGGGTGCGGGAGAACGACCAGGCCTCATGCCAGGCCGGCTCGACCACGGTCGTGCCGGTGGGATCGATGAATCCCCACAGGCCGTCGCGACGGACCTTGGCCCGTTGCTCCTGGAAGGGACCCGCCCGTTCCCAGGCGGGTTCGATGACCCACTCGCCGTCGGCATTGACGAATCCCCACAAGTCGCCGGCCCGGGCCGCGGCGAGGCCTTCGCGGAAGTCGCCCAGTTCGTCCCAGCGTGGATCCAGCAGCCAGTTGCCTGCGGGGTCGATGAATCCCCATAGGCCGCCGGACTTGACGGCGGCGCGCCCGTCGTGGAATTCGCGCGCCCATTGGAAGGCCGGCGCGACGACCAGTTCGCCGTCGAGCGCGAGGAATCCCCACTGGCCTCCTCTCATGACGCGGGCGCGTTGCTGGTGGAAATCCATCGCGAAATCCCATTCAGCCGGGATCACCAGATTGGCGCGGCGGTCGATGAAGCCCCAGCGGTCGCCGGTCCGGACGCGGGCGCGAGCCTGGGTGAAGCGGCCGACGCGTTCCCAGCTGCCGGGCAGCCAGCCCTCGGGTTGCAGCAGGTAAAAATGCTGCTGGCTGTCGCGCCACACACCGACGATTTCGGGGTCGCGCGGTTCCAGTTCGACCGGCCACACGGGATCGGGCTGGGGGGCGGGGGCGCCGGGCAGGCTGGTGCTGGGGGCTGCGTTCACCGGGCCGATGGCCGGGGTGGCCAGCAGCAGGGCGGCGAGGAGGTTCGGGGCAAGTCGCCGGGGGCGGGCGGTGTTGGGCGGGGGCGCCGGTTCGGATGTGGGCCGCCACCGTGCGCCCGTCATCCCGACGGGATCGCCGCCGCGGGCGTGCCTGGGCAAGGCGGTGGTCGGCTGGGGACAGGTGGCGGGTGAACAGACGCGCATGACGGCCGCACATGCTACCCGCGGCGTGACAGGCGGTCAAAAGCCAAGCGGGCATGGCGCCGGGGCGTCTGGAAGGAGGTCAAATTGTCAGCTTGACACCCCGGCGGCGGGCGTTAATTTGGTTGCCGCAAAAGTTTCTCGACATGCCAAACATCGCTTCCGCAGCCAAACGTGCCCGTCAGACCAAGACCCGCACCCACCGCAATCGCGTGACCAAGTCGCTGGTTCGCAGTTCCCGCAAGCGTGTGCTGGCGGCGGTGGACGGTAAAGATGCCGGAGAGGCGGAGACCGCGCTTCGCGGGTTTGCCTCGGAAGTGGACCGCGCCGCCAAGCGTGGCGTGCTGCATCATCGCACCGCGGCCCGGCTCAAGGGCCGGATGAGTCGGGCGGTGCAGGCCGTCGGCAAGTCGGCCGAGTGACCGGCGGGTGACCGGTCGCGCACCGGTGCAACGTCGAACCTGAGCCTGCGGGCGTGGGCCCGCGGTGTGCCATCCCGGCTGAGACCGGCCTTGTTCCGGTTGAATGCGCGGCGGGTGGGAGACGGCGCCGGGGACCGGCAGGCTTCCCCGAGCACCGCGTTGGCAGGGAAAACGGGCCGATCGCTCGTGGCGTCGCCCCCCTCCGGCCATCGGCTGGCTGGAGAGTTGGCGGGGCCAGGGTGACGCCGGCCGTGGCATGGAGTGGCTAGTGTGGTGATC
Organism: Verrucomicrobiales bacterium; assembly: GCA_007123195.1. GTDB lineage: Bacteria > Verrucomicrobiota > Verrucomicrobiia > Verrucomicrobiales > SKLO01 > SKLO01. Next base: position 15,024 of record SKLO01000118.1, read on the forward strand.
GCGAAATCCCTGGATCACCCAGCTATTTCGCGATCACCACACCAGGCGGTGTTTGTGCTTGGCAAAACGGGGCAGTGACTGGAAACTGGAGGGGCTTCAAACCATGCAACCGCAACCATCCCACCGAGCCCGGCAGGCCGAGAAGATCATCGCCAACCCGGATGACTACAAAATCTGTCAGGGGTGCGAATCCATCGTGATTGCCAAGGCGGCGATGTGCCCGAATTGCCACGGCTACCGGTTTGAACGGGACAGTGAGGAGATCATCGCCCATGCCCGGCTGCTGGCCAGGCGCGGCCAGCGCAGCGTGGCCCAGACCGACCTGATGTGAGGGGCGGCGGACCGACGACGGGTGGTTGATGGGCTGGGGCAGGCAAAGCGGTGCCGCCGGAGTGTGTGCCCGCCGACCACTGGCGGGGGCCTCGGGATGAGGGGGCGGCATTTTGGTGTAACGCCGGAGCAGGGCCGCCCGTTTAGGGTTCCGGCGGACCGCGCATGCGCTCTGCCACCAAGCCGGTTGGGTGGATCTGGTGCAGCGATGCCACTTTTGGCACGTCAACTGCTACACTTTGCTTCACCTGACAGGCGCCCTGGGCACCTTGGGGCAATCTTGTTGACCCGAGGTGGCCGCGGGAAGGCCACGCGTATTATTGACAAAAAAGGCACCAAAATGACCTTGACATCGACCTCGCTTGGCTATCCCATACTTGCCCTCACAGCTGCACCCCAACACACCTGACAACCACGAACAACCACTGACGCATGATGAAAAAAACGTTGATCCTCAACACCGCCGCCCTGTTTGCGGCCACCAGCCTTGTGGCTGGCCCCAAAGGCACCGTGATCGATTCGGTTCCCGCTCCTTACGAGCCGGTCTCCGATGAACTCGGGTTCGAGCTTTCGGCCGGTTACGACACCACCTACATCTTCCGTGGTGTTGATTTCGGCGACCACCTGGTCTGGGTCGGTCTCGACTGGGAAACCGAAGTGGCTCAGGACCTGTCGCTCGGCCTTGGCGCCTGGTATGGCAGCCTTGCTGAAGATCCCTACACCGAGCTGACCCTCGATGCGGGCCTCAGCTACACCGTCGGCGCTCTGACCTTCGGTGCGGGCTACACCCACTACTTCTTCTTCCAGGATGACGCGGACGTTCCCGAAGTCGGTGCCACTCTCGGCTTTGAAGCCGGCCCGCTGGACGTCGAACTGGGTTACTTCTACGACTTCGAAGTGGAGGGCTCCTACCTTGAGCTGGCCATCGGCACCGAGTTCGCCCTGACCGAGCGCGTTGCGCTCGCTCCCGGTGCGGCCGTTGCTTACAACTTCGACTACTACACCGGCACCAACGACTGGAACCACATCGGTGTCAGCCTCGGCCTGCCGATCACCCTGACCTCGACCGCCACCCTCACGCCCTACATCGCCGCCAACTTCCCGTTGGACGCGATCTCGAGCACTGAGAAAGACCAGGTCTACGGCGGCGTGAGCCTGTCGGTCTCCTTCTAATCGAAGGTCATCCAATCCATCAACGATCGATCGGGCGCGAGCCCGGCCGGTTATCCAGCCCCGCCCGGTTCGCCGGGCGGGGCTTTTTGTGGCGTGTCTGCACCCTCCCCGGCGGACTGCACCAGCGCCACACGCAACCCCAACCGTCCCCGTCAATCCTTCGATCCCTCGCTCCCGGCAGCGCGGAAGGTTCTTCGGCCGCCGATGATCGCGCCAAAGCCGGGCGGGATGACAGCCACAACCCGGAACCCGGCTGACTACGGTGGATGCCCCCAATCGTGGTGGGTGGAAATTCAGGCGGAGATGGGTGGAGTCAGGCTCAGTCGTCCGGGTCATCCGGCCGGGCCGAAATCAGGTGCCTGGCCTGGACGAGGTTGGTTCCTGGGGGGGTGTGAAAGAAAATGAGCTCGCGCTGGCCGGGTTCGAGCCGCCAGGTGCTGCTTCTGATCAGACGCTGCTGGTCGTCGATGCGGGAGTAGATGCGCACCAGTTGGCTCGCCGCG
>SKLO01000086.1 GCA_007123195.1 Verrucomicrobiales bacterium
CCATGGCCGCGTTTGCCGAGGGCGAATCGGGCGCCTGGCACCTGGTGGAGCCGTTGCGCTGGCATCGCTTCGACCCATGGTCGTTTGTCAGTCAGCCGTTTGACATCGGCCGGGGTGAAGTGCCCGTTCACATTCACGGCTCGTGGATCGTCACCGTCAATGGTTCCGGCGGGCTGGCCTTCACCAACCGCACCACCTCGGAGCGCCACAGCGTGTCGACCCGGTTGGTGCAATCGCCGGACGAGCTGTTGCCGTTGTCGTTCGCCACCGATGGCCCGCGACTGTTCGTGGCCGGTGTCGAAGGCCTGGCCTGCTTCCTGGTCTCCGGGGAAATGCTGGCCCATCAGCCGTGGCCCGCAGCCGCCCGTGAGTTCATCGAGTCCACCAGCCAGCCGCATGCCGCCGGTTCGGGACCATCGATCACGCCCTCGGTCGGCGGCTGGACCTTGCAGGCCGGCAGTGCCGTGCACCGCCAGGCCCCCTTGCATTTTTTCAACTGGACCGGTCGCGCCACCCCTCAATGGCTCGCCATCCAGGCAACCCCGAGCCGCCTGCTGGCCCTCACCCCGCCCGGCGCCGCGACCGACCTCGATCCCGCCACCGCCGATTCACCCGCACCTGCCGCACCCGCACCCGCGCCCACGCCCGCTCCATGATGTCCAGCCCCGGCCCCAGCACCAGTTCCGCGGCCGCCGCCGAGGCCGGCTCCGACTCGTGGCTCGATCCCGCGTTCCTCGATCGCTTGCGCGCCCTGTTCCTGCGCCTGCGCAAGCGCCGCCAACTCCGCCGCAAGGGCGTCCAGGCCACGCCCGCCACCGGTTTCACCCGCGAGTTCAAGGATTTCCGCCACTACACCCGCAACGACGACTACCGCGCCATCGACTGGCGCCTCTACGCCCGCCTCGAACGCCTGTTCGTCCGTCTCTACGAGGAAGTTCAGGAGTTCAATGTCCATGTCGTCGTCGACACCAGCGCCTCGATGGCCCAGCCGTTCGCCGACAAACGCATCCATGCGCTCAAACTCGCCGCCGCCCTGTCCTACCTTGGCCTCGTCAGCCAGCACCGCGTCTGCCTCTACGCCATGAGCGACCGCGTCGTCACCGAATTGCCACCGGTCAAGGGGCAGGGGAGCATCCGCAAGGTCATCGACATCCTCGACCACCTCGAATTCGACGGCGCCACCGATCTCGAGCGCTGCTTCAACGAGTTCCGTCCGCCGCGCCAGCGCTACGGCATCATCTTTGTCATCTCCGATTTCTTCGGCCGCGACGTCGGCACCGCCGCCCAGGCCCTGCAGCGCTGTTCCAACTGGCCGGGCGAATCCCACTTCATCCAGATGGTCCACCCGAAGGAACGCGACCCCGGCCTCGAAGGCGAGGTCGAGCTGGTCGATGTCGAAACCGGCGAGCACCGCCGGCTCTGGTTCACCAAACGCGACATGGAACGCTACCGCCGCGTGTTCTCGGCCTTTGAAACCGAACTGGCGCGCGGCTGCCTGTCCCGCCAGATCGATTTCCTGCCCTGGCAAACCGACCAATCATTCGAGGACCAGTTCGTCGAGCTGCTGTCGCGCGGCTCGGCCCTCGCCCACGGCTAATCCAGGCCGCCCACCTGTTTCAACCTCATCACTCAAGGGCGTTCGCACGCCTTTTGTTCATGCAGTTTCTCAACCCGGTCTTCCTTTACGCCGGCCTGCTGGCCCTGGTGCCGCTGCTGCTGTACTTCTTCCGCCGCAAGTCGAAGACCGTCAGGGTCAGCAGCCTGCTGTTCTTCAAGACCCTCGCCAGGGAACACCAGGAATCCGCCTGGCTGCGCCGGCTCAAGAAGCTGCTGTCGCTGCTGATCACCCTGCTGATCATGGCCGGCGCCGTGCTCGCCCTCGCCGGCCTCACCGCCTCGCCCCGCCCCGACGACTTCCGCCACCTGGTCATCGCCGTTGATCGATCAGCTTCCATGAGCGCCACCCGCGACGGCGCCACCCTGCTGCAACAGGCGGTCGACGACCTCGACACCCGCCTCGCCGCCGTGCCCGCCTCGGTGCCGGTCGCCGTGATCGCCTTCGACGCCCGCCCCGAAGTCCTGCTCGCCGCCACCACCAACCGCCGCGACGTCCAGCGCACCCTGGAACGCCTGCAAGCCCGGCCGGTCGCCGCCGACCCCGACGCCGCCCTGGCCTCCGCCCGTCGCCTCGCCGCCCTCGACCACCCCGCCCAAATCTGGTTCGCCACCGACCAACCACCGCCACCCCCCGCCGACCTGTCAGATCCGTCTGATCTGTCTGATCTGTCAGATGCGACTGAGACCCCCGCCGACCTCCGCTGGTTCCAGCACGCGCTCGCCGAACCGGTCAACGCCGGCATCACCGCCTTCCAAATCCGTCCCTCGCCGCTGCAGCGCGGGCGGTTCCAGGCCTTCGTCCAGGTCCGGCTCAACGCCGCCGCTGCCGGCGCGCGCGAGGTCACCCTCGAATTACGCCTTGCCGGGTATCCCATCCAACTGCGCCGCCTCACCCTCGATCCCGGCCAAACCGAGTCGCTGGTGCTCGACCTCGAAGGCGTCGAGGGCCAGTTGCTTGAGGCCGAGGTCAGCTGCGACGACGACGCCCTCGCCGCCGACAACTGGGCCGGCACCCTGCTGCCGGAACTGCGCCCGCTGGTGGTCGCCTGGTATCACGAGCCCGGCCAGGGCGATCCCTTCACCGGCTTCGCCCTGCAGGCCATCGCCGCCGCCGATCGCGTCCAGGTCTTCACCGGCGGCCCCGGCGCCTGGCCGCCGCGCGAGGGCGCCGACGTCCTCGTGCTCGACGGCTGGCTGCCGGATCAATGGCACGCCGATACCCCGGCCGTCGTCATCAATCCGCCCGCGCGGCTCGCCCCGCTGCCGGTCACCCCGTTGCCCGGCCGGTTGCCGCGCGACCAGATCCGCGTCACCAACCCCGGTCATCCGGTCCTGTTCCGCGTGCCCGGCACCCGCGTCTCGCTCACCCAGACCTCCGCCATCGATGCCACCGGGTCGCTCGAACCCCTGTGGATGGCCGACAACGACGCCGTTCTCGCTGCCGGCGAAATCCAGGGGCAACGCCTGGTGCTGCTGGGGTTCTCGCCCCAGCGATCCGAGTTCCTGCCGTTGTCCGCCGCCTACCCGCTGCTGCTGGGCAACGCCGTGCTCTGGGCCGCTGCCGCCGGCGAGGAAAGCGCCGCCACCATCGCCGCCACCGGCGAACTGGTTGCGCTCGCCGCTGGCCCTGACATGGACACCCACGCCATCGACGCCGCGGATGCCGCCACCAACGGCGCTCTTGCCATCGACTGGCAGCAATGGGACGGCCGCTCGCTGGTCAGCCAGTCAATCACCCTCACCGGCCCGCTGTTGGAAATCGACCGCGTCGGACTTTGGCGCAGCGACCACGGGCGCCGCGGCGCCGGCATCCTCGCCGCGCCCGGCGAGACCGACCTGCCCGCGCTCGATCCCGAAGCCGCCGCCACCACCGCTCTGGTGGCCGACACCCCCGGGGCCTGGAGCGGCCGCCTTCGCGGCGACCTCGCCCCCTGGCTCATCGGCCTCGCGCTGCTGCTGCTGCTGCTCGAAAGCTGGCTGTTCCACCGCCACGCGGTCCATTGACCAGGGAATGGAAACTTGAGATGGGAGTCAGCACACTATTCGTTGGTCGCTGCTTCTGCGACCTTGGTGCCACCCGGGTCGGCGTGCAGCGAAGTCAGCGCCGCGCGCAAGCTCTCGTCGCCGATGCCGTCGATCCAGCGCTTCATCTCGTCAGGCCGCCACATCGCCCACGCCCGTAGCGCACAAAACGTGCGGTCGAGCACATCGCCGTCCCATTCCGGAATGTCCCCCGCCAGCAGTTGCAGGATTAGCTCACGGTCGGCGTAGTCCTCGTTCCACAGGAATTCGACCCCGAACCTGGCGCACTCGCCGATATCGACGTCCCCCCACTGCTCCATGATCGTGATCCAGGCATCGAAATAACCGGGTCGCATCGACTCGGTGACGGCCGAAAAATCGAACGTGCGCAGCACGCCCAGACCGTGGTGGGTGGCATTGTGAGGTAGACGGGCGCCATAGACCGCTGCAAACATGACCCGGGACAACACCTCACCGTCGCCGAGGTCCATCGCGGCCCGCAGCGCCGCCGCAGGATCGCGTTGAGCCCAGGTCTCGAAAAATTCCACCAGCAAATCTCCCTCGTCCCTCGTCCCGGCTGTGGCTCGGGCCTGCGCGACCCAGGTCTCACCCGTGACCGCGTCGACATCCGGCATCAACCAGGCCCTGACATGCAGGCGAACGACCGCCTCCCACTCTTCGTCGGGCTCTTGAACCCGAAGCGGGTTTCCTTCGATGGTGGGGCCATTGGCCGCCCACTCCATCATGCCTTCGTGATCCGTCATGGCCCACACATGAAGCAGCGACGTTGATGGCAGCCTCTATCCAGCAGCCCGCGGGATCGCGTGCCGCCCAGACCGACAACATCAGATGGACCAGCTGATCCGGCTGACGCGAGCCCTCGAGCGCGATGCATTGATCAAAAGCCGCGGGAACGTGCTCGAGCGGGATCGTTTCCAGATAGGTCGCCAGTACGGCATAGCGCACGCCCTCATGCGGTTCGAGAAAAATTCGTTTCAGCACGTCGGTCACAGGCACTTCTGCCCCGGGCGCTTGGGCACCATCATCGCCGAGGTGCCACGGCAGTGACGTCAACGGTCGCAGGTCGTCCGGCGTCAGATCGTTGCGCAGGGTGGCCATGGACACGCTGGAAACCGGCGTGCGTCCCCCGATGGTCGTGGGCGGATTCTCCAGCTCCTGCGCCCCGCCGCGGTCAGCCGCGCCGAGCCACGGCGCTGTCATCGCCAGCGTGAGAGCGATGGCAACCGCCTGTGCGACAACCGGTCCCGGGCTCGGCGGTAACAACACGGCGCCGATTTGCCGCCGATGGCACGTGTCGGTGCGCTCGTGCTCTGCAAGACCACGTGCTTGGCGATGAAGTGCAGGGTGGTTGGTCATGAGAGGGCTTTGCTGAAGATTACTCCCCCAGGGCAGCGCCGTGGAAATGGAAGTCGGCAAACTCGCCGGGGATCAACCCGATGCCACGCTCGATGAGCTCGGGATCGGTGACGAACACATCGGGAAAATCATGGACCTCGCGCATCAAGCTGTCGTTGAACCACCCGCCATCGGCCGTTGTTTCCTCCGCATCG
>SKLO01000095.1 GCA_007123195.1 Verrucomicrobiales bacterium
CCGCCACCCAGCATAACCACCAAACGGTTCCTTGCCGGACCCGCGGCCGCGGGATTGAAACCATTCGGGGCCCCGAATGACGGCGATACCGAAAGGAGACAACATGGCAGACATCAGCAAATTCGTCGAAGACCTCAGCGGTCTCACCATCCTTGAAGTGGCCGACCTCGTGAAGGCCCTGGAAGAAAAATGGGGCGTCAGCGCCGCCGCACCAGTGGCCGTTGCCGCCGCAGGACCCGCCGCCGGTGGCGAAGCCGTCGAAGAGAAGACCGAGTTCGACGTCATCCTCAAGAGCGACGGCGGCAACAAGATCGCCGTCATCAAGGAAGTCCGCGGAGCCGTCAGCGGTCTCGGCCTGGCCGAAGCCAAGAAGCTGGTCGAAAGCGCCCCCGCGCCCCTCAAGGAGGGCGTAAGCAAGGACGAGGCCGAGGCGATCAAGACCAAACTCGAAGCCGCCGGTGCGGTCATCGAAATCAAGTAACCTCAATGCTTTCCATCCCGGTTGCCCGCCCCGCCCCGGCGGGACGGGCAACCGGGCTTTCCGCACGATGCTTCACCCGCTTTCGCCGCCCCACATCCGCCGCCATCCGCGGACGGACGCGGCGAAATGCGGCGAGAAGCCTCGCGCGGCGGACTACAGCCGGAGCCGGTATCCGCACCCCGGCCCCCGGCAGCAGTCCGTGACCGATCCCGCCGCCACCGCCGGACCGCCGCCCCTCGCGCGGCGTGGGTCCGGGCGCACCAGTGGCGCCGCCGCCGTGAACGCCACCGTCCCTGCCACCAGCTTCTGTCACCCGATACCCGCCGCCCGACAACCGGGGCAGACGGCCGTTCGCGTGCCCGTGTCCGTGCTCCGGGCGTTCTCACGCCGCCGTCCCAGGACCACCTTCCCCGCCGCTCTCCCTCCAGCCATCGTCAACACGGTCGCCTGCGACCGCCCCTCCGGACCACTCTCCGGTCATCCGCACCAGGCTTGACCGCCTGACCGCCAGCCAGCCACCGCCAAGCCCACTCCATCAGACTTATGTCGGAACGCATCTATTTCGGGAAAATCAGCGAAGCCCTCGAACCGCCGAACCTCATCGACGTCCAGGTCCGCTCGTACGAGGAATTCCTCCAGCGCAACGTGCCGCCGTCCCAGCGCCAGGACGTCGGCCTGCAGGCCGTGTTCCGCGAGATCTTCCCGATCGAGAGCTACGACGGCAAGGTCGTGCTCGACTTCACCACCTTCGAGGTCGGCGAGCCCAAGCTCACCGCGCTGCAGGCCATCCGTGATGGTGAGACCTTCTCCGCGCCGCTCTACGTCACCTTCGAACTCAAGGACGAGACCGGCGCCAAGCAGGAGCGCGTCTACATGGGCGAGCTGCCGCTGATGACCCAGCGCGGCACCTTTGTCATCAACGGCGCCGAGCGCGTCGTCGTCAGCCAACTGCACCGCTCGCCGGGCATCTGCTTCGAAACCAGCGTGCACCTCAACGGCAAGCTGCTCCACGGCTTCCGGATCATCCCCGACCGCGGCTCCTGGGTCGAATTCCAGTTCGACACCAGCGACCTGCTCTACGTCTACCTCGACCGCCGCCGCCGCCGTCGCAAGTTCCTCGCCACCACCTTCCTGCGCGCCATCGGCTACGGCACCGACCGGGCCATCGTCGAGCAGTTCTTCAAGATCGAGAAGCTCAAGCTCAAGGAAGACCTCGACGAGGAAATCCTCGCCACCCGGGTTGTGTTCGAGGACGTGCTCGACGGCGAGGTGATCGTCGCCAAGGCCTACGAGCCCCTGTCCGCCGCCATCATCCGCCAGCTCCTCACCCTCGGCCACAAGCACCTTGAGGTCATCGATATCCGCGAGAACGACCTGGTGGTGAAGTCGCTGCGCAAGGATCCGGCGCACGACGAGGACGAGGCGCTCAAGGACATCTACAAGCGCCTGCGCCCCGGCGACCCGCCGACCGTGCCCAACGCCCGCGCCCTGCTCAAGCGCCTGTTCTTCGATCCCAAGCGCTACGACCTCACCCGCGTCGGCCGCTACAAGATCAACCAGAAGCTCGGTCTCGAGCTGCCTGACGAAACCCGCATCCTCACCCCCGAGGACCTGCTGGCCTCCATTCAATACCTGCTGCGCCTGCGCCGCGGGGACGGGGTGCTCGACGACATCGACCACCTCGGCAGCCGCCGGGTGCGCGCGGTCGGCGAACTGCTCGCCAACCAGTGCCGCGTCGGCCTCGCCCGCACCGAGCGCCTGGTCAAGGAGCGCATGACCCTGTTCGACATCAGCATCGACGGCATGACGCCGCAGAAGCTCATCAACCCCAAGGCGCTCAGCGCCGTGGTGCGCGACTTCTTCGGCCGCTCCCAGCTCAGCCAGTTCATGGACCAGACCAATCCGCTGGCCGAACTGACCCACAAACGCCGCCTCTCGGCGCTCGGCCCCGGCGGCCTCAACCGCGACCGCGCCGGCTTCGAGGTCCGCGACGTGCACCCGTCGCACTACGGCCGCATCTGCCCGATCGAAACCCCGGAAGGCCCGAACATCGGTCTCATCAACTCGATGAGCACCTACTCGAAGATCAACGACTTCGGCTTCATCGAGACCCCCTACCGGATCGTCAAGAACGGCCGCATCACCGACAAGATCGTCTACCTCACCGCCGACCGCGAGGAGGGCCAGATCATCGCCCAGGCCAACAACCCGTTTGACGCCAAGGACGGCCGCTACCTCAACGAGAAGGTCACCGCCCGCCAGCGCGGCGACTTCCTCGAGGTCGACCCCAAGGACGTCACCTACATGGACGTGTCGCCCAAGCAGTTGGTCTCGGTCGCCGCCTCGCTGATCCCGTTCCTCGAGCACGATGACGCCAACCGCGCCCTGATGGGCTCCAACATGCAGCGCCAGGGCGTGCCCCTGCTCGAGTCCGAGGCGCCGCTGGTCGGCACCGGCATGGAGGCCAAGGCCGCGCGCGACTCCCGCGCCGTGGTCGTCGCCGAAGCCACCGGCGTCGTCGCCGCCGCCACCGCCGAGGTCATCATCATCTCCAAGGACGGCAAGCTGCCGGTCAACGACAACGCCTTCCTGTCCGACTACCGCGCGGTCAAGTCGAACCCCTCGAAAGGCCTCTACGTCTACCCGCTGCGCAAGTTCATGCGCTCCAACGCCGGCACCTGCATCAACCAGCGCCCGCTGGTGAACCGCGGCCAGAAGGTCAAGGCCGGCGACGTGCTCGCCGACGGACCCTGCACCGAGAACGGCGAACTCGCCCTCGGCCGCAACATGCTGGTCGCCTTCATGCCCTGGAACGGCTACAACTTCAAGGACGCCATCACCATCTCCCACCGCGTCGTCAAGGAGGACATCTACACCTCCATCCACATCGACGACTTCGAGGTCAACGCCCGCGACACCAAGCTCGGCGCCGAGGAGATCACCCGCGACATCCCCAACGTCGGCGAGGAAGCCCTGAGCAACCTCGGCCCCGACGGCGTCATCCGCATCGGCGCCGAAGTCCGTCCCGGCGACATCATGGTCGGCAAGATCACGCCCAAGTCGGAAACCGAACTCGCCCCCGAGGAACGCCTGCTGCGCGCCATCTTCGGCGAAAAGGCCGCCGATGTGAAGGACACCTCGCTGCGGGTGCCCTCCGGCTGCTACGGCATCGTCATGGACGTGCGCGTCAGCGCCAGGATCGACGCCGACAAGGAGACCCTGTCCCCGGCCGAACAGAAGAAGCTGATCAAACAGATCAACGAGGAACACAAGTCGAAGGTCGACGAACTGGTCGAGCAGCTGACGGAAAAATTCGCCGAGGTCCTGCTCGGCGAGAAGACCCCGCTGCCGATCAAGAACACCGCCGGCGAGGTGGTCGTGCCCGAGAACAAGAAGATCACCAAGACCCTGCTGCGCAAACTCGCCGCCGCCCACGACCAGCTGGAGATCGATCCCAGCCCCGTGCGCGACAAGGTCATGGAGATCGTCGGCGCCCTGGCGCCCAAGTTCAAGGAAGCCGACCGCGAGCGCGAGTCCGCGCTCGACCGGCTCGAGGCCGGCGACGAGTTCGAGCCCGGCTCGATCAAGCACGTCAAGGTCTACATCGCCAGCAAGCGCAAGCTCTCGGTCGGTGACAAGATGGCCGGCCGCCACGGCAACAAGGGCGTGGTCGCGGTCATCGTGCCCGAGGAGGACATGCCGTTCCTCGAGGACGGCACCCCGGTCGACCTGTGCCTCAACCCGCTCGGCGTGCCCTCGCGCATGAACGTCGGCCAGGTGCTTGAAACCCACCTCGGCATCGCCGCCAAGGTGCTCGGCTTCAAGGTCGCCACCCCGGTGTTCGACGGCATTCCCGAGTCCAAGATCATGGAATACCTCCAACAGGCCCATGACACCGAGGGCTACAGCTGGGTCGGCCTCAACGGCAAGAGCCAGCTCTACGACGGCCGCACCGGCGACGCCTTCATCCAGCCCACGGTGGTCGGTTACATCTACATGATGAAGCTCGGCCACCTGGTCGCCGACAAGATCCACGCCCGCGCGGTCGGTCCCTACTCGCTGGTCACCCAGCAGCCGCTCGGCGGCAAGGCCCAATACGGCGGCCAGCGCTTCGGCGAGATGGAGGTGTGGGCGCTGGAGGCCTACGGCGCCGCCTACACCCTGCAGGAACTGCTGACCGTCAAATCCGACGACGTCCAGGGCCGCACCCGGATCTACGAGGCGATCGTCAAGGGCGACAACAGCCTGGAGGCCGGCACGCCCGAGTCGTTCAACGTCCTGATCAAGGAAATGCAGAGCCTCGGCCTCGAAGTCAAGGTCGGTTCGGCCAACGGCGAGTCCGCCCTGCCCACCGGTCCCGGCGCCGGCCGCGACACCTTCTCGCTGGAGGATCTCGCCGGTTGAGGTCGCAACCCGGCTTTTGCCAGGATTTTCCCGCTGAGTCGCTACGCCAAGGGACCGGTGAGCGCTTGGCAGTGAGCGAAGAGCCGCCGCAAGCATATTGGGTTCTGCTTCTGTATATCCACTTTTGAAGCTATTGATGAGCGGTCTGTGCGGCACGGGGCCGGACTGAACCTCAGAGCCTGGACAGGCTGTAAGCCTGGTGGCTGGGGGCGCGGCTGGCTGTGTGGTGACTTGCAAAGCCCGCGTTGATCCTACTTACTGCTCGGATGAGCACACAAGCTGCATCCAACACCACCACCGAAAACCTGATCTCCAAGGCTGA
>SKLO01000446.1 GCA_007123195.1 Verrucomicrobiales bacterium
AACGACTGATGAGCAACGCAGAAGTTGGAAAAGAGGCCCGCGGAACTCGCAAGCTGAACGAGCGAAGCGAGGAAACTCCCAATTTTGGACAATTGTTTTATCCAGATATTTGCCGATCACCGCACTGGGCCAATGATACCGGCCTTGGGACTACCGCTACACCTTTGAAAGGATCGGCGGCACCGGGATCCAGCAACGCGCCGCTGCGCGGGCGCACGTCGCAGCTTTGGGAGGGAGGCGTCCGGGTGGTGGCGGCAGCGCGCTGGCCGGGGGTGATCCCGGCAGGCACCACCTGCGACCGATTTCTCAGCGCACTTGAGATCGTGCCCACCCACCCTGCTTGCCGGCGTCGGCCTGCCGATCCACGAACAACGGGTGCTGGACGGCTTTGACATGCTGCCCACCCTCGCGGGCGAGAGCGAACAGGAACGGGAGCTGATCGTCTGGGAGCGTCTTGGCCAGTGGGCTATCCGCCAGCGGCCATGGAACCTGGTGCAGCTGCGCGACGACCGCGGCAGGCTGTTCCATCTGGAACGCGGCTCCGGCGAGGCCGAGGACCTGCGCGAGGCCGAGCCCGAGGTGGCCGAGCGACTCCTCCGCGCCTACCTCGACTGGCGGCGGGAGATGGACCAAGCCGAGCCCCGCGAGCCGTTCCTCGATTTCCGAGCGGGCCGGGCCCGGGGGCCAGCGGCCCACAACCAAGGGACAAAGTGCCTGAAACCGGACTGCCTACAATAGGACAGACACTTTGTAGAATTTCTACTTGCCGCATCCCGCGGCGGCCGAACTGGTCCCGCAGGGCCACCTTGAGCCCTCCCGGAGACGGGATCTGGCTGCCTCGCGCCGCCTGACGGAACCGGTCCGCCGGCGATCCCCTTTTGACGTCATCGCCTCCGGGGCGAGGCCCGCCAAAGGGTCAGGCCCGCCAAAGGGTCAGACACTTTGTAGAATTTTTACTTGCGGCAGCTGCGGCGGCCAGGCTGGGATCGCTGGGGCCGCCCCAAGCCCTCCGCGAAGCCCTCCGCGGAGGTGGGATCGAACTGCCTGGCGCCGCTTGACGGGAACGGTCGCCAGTGGTCCCCTTGACGCCGTTGACCCCTGACCGGTCCCGGCCACCCATCGACCATCCGTCGGCTTCCGCAGTTCCACCGGCGGCGCCATCCACCGTGGCCACCGGGCCGAACCCAAACGCCACGACATGAACGCGTCCCAACCCCTGTCCCAGGCCGCCACCCATCACAGCTCCGCCATCTGGCTGCTGCGCATCGGCATCCTGATCCACGCGATCGGGTTGTTCGTCACGGTGTTCGCCACCCGCCAGACCCAGTTTGGCAACTACCTGTTCCTCGGGGTGTTCGACAGCCGCCCCGGGATTGACGATCCCTACCTGACCGCGGTGCTGGTCGAGAAGATCACGGTGTCGATCTTCATGGCCCTGGTGCTGGTGGCGGTGGTCAAGCCGTGGGCTCCGCTGCTGCTGGTCATCGCCGCCTACGTGCTGGCGGAGGCGGCTCTGGGAACCCTGCAAGGCGGCTACCGCTTCAGCGAATGGACCGTTCCCGCTTCCGCGCTGCGCTGGGGGCTGCCGCTGGTGCTGGTGGTGCTGGTGGCATGGCCGCGCCTGACCTGCTGCCGACGCTGGCGCCTGCCACTGGCCGCGCAGTTGCTCGCCCTGCTGGTTGCCACCGTGTTCTTCGTCCACGGCTACCTGGCCTGGCGGGCCGACCCGCGGTTCATCGACCTGATTCTCGGCACCGCGGTCAAGCTGCTCGATTTCCGCCCCACCGAGGCCCAGGCAGTGGACCTGTTGAAGGGCATCGCAGTGCTCGATTTCGTGGTGGCACTAGCGGCGCTGATGGCGCCGGCGGGCGCCATGTTGGCCGCCCGGGGCAAGGCCCGCAGGGCAACCGCAGGGGTCGAGGCCACAGTCGGCCGACGCCGTTGGTGGCGCCTTCTGCCGCCGGCGTTGTTCCTTTGGCTGGCGTTCTGGGGCCTGATCACCGCACTTTCCCGCATGGTCAGTCTCGGCTACCCGGGCGGCATGTCCGAGCATCCCGAGGTGCTGCTGCGGGCATCGCACGTGTTCGGTCCGCTGGCACTTTGGGTCCTGTGCGCGCGCCTGGGGCGCGGCGATGAGTGGTCAGGTTCGGGATAAGGCTGCTCCACCCCTTGGACACGAACGTTACTTGGCATTGACGATGAAGCACACCAATCACCCCCCATGCCGCCGGCAGCGGCGGCCCGCCTTGGTCCGCGTTCGCGGATCAGGAATCCGGCTTGTCCTGCTGGCGTGCAGCCTGGCCGCTCTGGGCACGACCGCGCCCCCGGCCACGGCCACGGAGTCCGGAAACGCCGTCTCGAAACACCTGCCACCGGACCTGCCGGAACCGGTCAGCAGCTTCGGCGCGGTGTCGGTCGGCGATGATCTGTATGTGTTCGGCGGACATCTTGGCCGCGCGCACGCGTTCTCGCTGGCGAACACCAGCGGCGCGTTCCACCGCTGGCGCTGGGGCTCGGACGAGCAGCAATGGCAGGCGTTGCCGCCGCAGGAACCCGCCCAAAGCCCGGGCCTGGCCACCTGGCAGGGCCGGATCTATCTGGTGGGCGGCCTGCTGGCGCGCAACGCCCCGGACGAGGACAACGACCTGGTGTCGCTCGCCCGGGCGCTGGTGTTCGATCCCGAAGCCGACCGCTGGCAGGCCTTGCCCGACCTGCCGGCCGGGCGCTCAAGCCACGACGTGGTGGTGCACCAGGGTCGGTTGTTCGCCCTGGCGGGCTGGAACATGGGCGGTCGCGACGGGCGCACCCAGTGGCACGGCCGCTCGGTGATGCTGGACCTCGAGCAGGCGGAGGCCGGCGGTGAGTGGGTGGAGTTCGATCAACCGTTCCGCTCGCGCGGCTTCCAGGCGGCGGTCTGGCGCGACCAGATCTGGCTGCTCGGCGGCATGGACCAGGCAAACGAAACCTCGGCCACCCTGTGGCGGCTCGATCCGGAAACCCTCACATGGCACGAAGGATCTGAACTGCCCACCGAGGCCCCGTTCCACGCTTTCGGCGCCGGCTTGACCGCCACCGACGACGCCTTGCTGGCAGTGATCGGCGACGGCGAGGTCTGGCGCCTGACCGACCCACAGGGGGAGTGGCAATCGATGGGCGAACTGGAGCAGCCGCGCCTGTTCCCGCGGCTGGTGCACAGCCCCGACGGCCGGGTGCTGGTGCTGGGCGGCAGTGTCATGGCCGCGGGCACGGTCGACTCGGTCGAATGGTTGCCCGGCCACGGCGCCGGTTCTGACAAGGCAACGGGCCGTGAGCCGGCCGCCGACGGAGATTCCGCCACCGCTGCCGCCGATGACCAGGCCGCCACCGGGGATGACCAAGGCAGGCTCTGGTGGCCGGACTACCGCGGCCCGGCGCGCGACGGCGTGGTGCCGGACGACATGGACGAGTTGATCTGGCCGGAACAATGGCCCGCCGCCGGGCCGGAGGTGCGCTGGAGCGCGGAACTGGGGTCGGGATTGTCAGGCTTGACCGTCGCCGGTGAGCGGGTGATCGGCAGCGGCCATGTCGACGGGCGGGACCTGGTACGCGCGCTCGATCTGGATACCGGTGCGGTGCTGTGGGAATTCGATCACGAAACGCCGGCCAGTCCGCACCCGATGCCGATCGTGCCGCCGGGCCCGGCGTCGACCCCGGTGGTGGATGGCGGCCAGGTGTTCAGCCTGTCGCGCGAGGGCCGGCTGCATGTGCTGTCGCTGGATGATGGCGAACTGTTGTGGAGCACCCATCTGGTGGAGGACCACGGCGGCGAACGACCGGTCTACGGCTACGCCGGCACGCCGTGGGTGGGCGGGAAACAGGTGTTCGTCGAGGGCGGCGGCGGGGCTTCGAACCTGTTGCTCGACCGCCACAGCGGGGAGGTGGTGTGGCGCACCGGCGACCGTCCCGCCGGCTACGCCAGCGCGCGGGCGATCGAACACGAGGGCCGGCCGGCGTTGGTGGTGTTCAAGGGCAACGCGCTGGTGGTGCTGGACATGACCGACGGCAGCGAGCTGGCGGCGTGGCCGTGGCAGACCACTGATTACTGCAACTGCGCCACTCCGCTGGTGACCGGCGACGGGCGGTTCTTCATCGGATCCACCAACGATCGTGGCGCCGCCATGGTCGGTTGGGACGGCGACGGCGAAGCGGTGGTGCACTGGCAGGTGCCGCGGCCGGCGCTGCTGTTCAACTCCGCCACCGCCTGGGGCGACCAGTTGATCGGGTTTCACGATCGCACACGCGGCGCGTCGGGCATCCTGGTGGCCCTGGACAAGGACACCGGCGCCGAGCGCTGGACCTTCGAGGAGCTTGAGCGCGGGACCTTTGTCAGGCACGGCGACCGGCTGCTGGTGCTGACCGCCTCCGGCGAGCTGGCCAACCTGACTTTGCAACAGGACGGCGTCACCGAAACCGCACGCGCTCAGGTGCTGCCGGCCCGCTGCTGGGTGGCACCGGCGCTGGCGCCGGGCGCGGTGATCGTGCGCAACAACGACGGCCGCGCGGTGTGCCTGCAATGGTGAGCGAGCCCGGTCACTCGTCGAGCCCGCGGCGGATCAGGTAAAGCACGTGACCGGCATGGGCCTGTTCGGCGGGGTCGAGCCCGGCTTCCATCCGCTCCTCGAACAGCGTCTGCACGCGCTTGATTTCATACAAGGCCACCGAGCGCACGGCCGGTGGCACGCCGTTGTTGTTCTTGAGATTGAACAGGTGGCCGACAAAATCGACCTGCAGATTCTGGCGGAAGCTGTTGGTCGCCGCCTGCGGATCCTCGTCGACGACGGCCGAGGTGAGGTCGGACATCATCTCGCTGAGGCTGTATTCGTTGCCATACAGCTGGGTGTCGAGAATGCGGCGCTGGGTGTTGGGGTGCAGCAGGTGGGACAGCAGCCCGTTCTGGATCCGCAGCACGCGGTCGTGCAGCTTCGGGTCCTCGCCGTCGGCGTCGAAATCCCAGCCGCGCCGCTGGGCCTGCAGGTGCTGCAGCAGCTCGGGCGACACCTCGAACGCGTCCGGGGCGAAGGCGTGCTCCGCCAGCACCGCCATGGCGCGCCGCTGGTCCTCGGCCGGCACCGGCCGCAGCGGACGCGTGTCCTCGTCCTGACCGACCACCAATCGTTCGACATAGACGCCGCCGACATAGCGGCTGACCGGGTGCAG
>SKLO01000104.1 GCA_007123195.1 Verrucomicrobiales bacterium
AGCGGTCGATCGGGTAGGCCTTGAGCTGGATCGACCGGCCGGGGGCCAGCGCCACCTCGGCGGGCACGATCTGCAACCGGGCGGGCTCGCCGGGCTCGGGAATCTCGGCCACCGGGGCGGAGTCCTTCTCCATGGAGGAGAAGTTCATCTTGAAGGCATACAGCTTCTGGGTGGTGTGGACGTAGAGCCAACCGTCGGACAGGGCCGGGGCGCCGAGGCACTCGCCGTCGAGCTCGATCTGGTGCAGAATCTCGGGGCCGTCGGCGTCCGGACGAATGATGAACAGGATGCCTTCGTTGAGCGGCAGGTAGAGCAAGCCGTCGGCGTAGAGCGGCGAGGAGTGGAGGTTGCTGGCACCGAGCTTCTCAAGCCAGTTGACCTCGCCGGTGGCGGCATTGACCGAGGCAAGCTGGCCGGTGCGGGTGATCTGGTAGACGGTGTCGCCGACCAGAACCGGCGAGCTGGTGGGGGCACCGAGGGTGTTGCGCCAGACCTCCGAACTTTCAATCGTCAGGGTGACCGGCAGTTCGTCGGCGTCGAGCGATTCCGGCAGGGCGACGGCAGCCATGCGGCCGTGGGTGGCTTCGTCGACGTTTTCCTCGGCGTGGATGCTGATGAAGGTGTCGTTGTAGATGACAGGCGAGGCGTTCACGCCGTTGCGGGAGAAGGCGAAGCGCCAGTATGTCTGGCCATTGCGCACGTTGAAGCAGACCAGATGTCCGCAGCCGGTGGCGGCATAGCCGACGCGCCGGCCCTCGCGGGTTTCGGTGTAGAGGTGCGAGAACGAGCTGTCGACCGGCGGGATGGTGCCCGGCGTGGACGACCAGACCTGCTCGCCGGTGATCTTGTCAAAGCCGTAAAAGCGGTCGGCGGCGGGACCTTCCGCGCCCCAGTTGGCGGTGATGCCGCGGAGGATGACGAGGTCGCCCTCAATGACCGGCGAACCGACGCGTCCGTTGGGAAAGGTCAGGCGACCGAGTTCCTCCATCAGGGATTTCTCCCACAGCAACTCGCCGTCGAAGGTGAAGGCGACGGCGACGCCGTAGGCGGTAAGCAGGTAAACGTGGCCGGTCTCGGGATCCACCACCGGCGAACCGATGCCGTAGCGGTTGTAAATGGTGTCGCTGATGAAGTCCCGAATGAT
Organism: Verrucomicrobiales bacterium; assembly: GCA_007123195.1. Classification (GTDB taxonomy): domain Bacteria; phylum Verrucomicrobiota; class Verrucomicrobiia; order Verrucomicrobiales; family SKLO01; genus SKLO01. The sequence continues at coordinate 1,145 of SKLO01000104.1, forward strand.
GTGGCGCCAGACGATCTCGCCGGTGGCGGCGTCGTAGGCGGTGAGTTGCTCATAAACATCCTCGCCCTCGCCCGTGTAGCTGAAGCTGAACAGGCGGCCCTTGAAGATCACCGGGGTGCCGCGCCCGCGCACTTCGTCGGTCCAGACCGGCTCCTCGTTGAAGCTCCAGTCGGCGTAGCGCTCAAGGGCGACCCCGGTTTGCAGCGGACCGCGCCAGTGGGTCCACTGGTCTTCGGTATCGGCCTGGGCGGCCGGGATGGCGTGGCAAGTGAGCGCGATGGCGCCAACGGCGAGGGCGGCCTTGAGCCGCGTGGGGTGGAGAAGCTTCATGACAACGATCTGGAAGTACACAGAACACGGAACGCCCCCGCGCTGCAAGGGCTTTCAAGGCGGCCGGTCAAAGTGTTCAACGCTTTGAACGATTGGGGGTCGCGATCAGAAGCCGATCTTGCCGGCCTGAGGGTAAAGTTCCCGCAGCACCCGCCCGGCGATGGCGGCCAGCAGGTTTTCAATTTGTGAGACAAGCTCGTCCTCGCCCACCTCACGTCGGCCGGCGCGTTTCCAAATGCCGTCGATGTCGGCCAGCCGCGAGTCGATGGCGCGCTTGACCTCGCTGCGCCAGAACAGCGGTTCCTCGCCCTCCTGCCAGTGACCGCGCCCACGGCCGAAATGGGCCACGGCGAGGTAGGTGAGCAGGCCGAGCTGGACCTGCTCGCGGAAATGGCCGAGCGACCAGCGGACCTGGCGGTCGCTGCCGCGGGCGAGGTTGTAACCCTTGGCGAGAATGTAGCCGCCCGAGCCACCGGCGAGGCCGGCGACCAGGGCGCCACCGCCGAAGGTCAGCCCGCCGGAAGCGAGGTCGGCCATCAGGCCACCGGTCATGCCGGCGGTGGCGCCACCGACCGCGGCCCAGACGCCCTCGTCGATCTTGCGTGGCATGCCAAAGTGGTCGCGCGAGATCTGGGCCATGCGCCGGGCGCTGCGACCTTCCAGCCCGTGCAGCGCAATCAGCTGGCTGGTGGCGGCGGCGGTGCGCTCGGCAAGGCGGGCGGCAAGACGCTGGCGCACGGCCTGCAGTTCGGCATCGACCACGGTGCGCGCGAGCCCGACGCGGTTGAGCAGGGTTTCCTCCGGCGCCGGTTCGCCGTCGCGTGCGGATTCGACCAGCTTGCGCCCCAGCACGCCCATGCTCTTGCGGAAGGTGCGCAGGTTGCGCTCCTGCCAGGCGGCCAGCAGTCGCTCGAAAGCGGGCTTGAGGGAGTCCGCGAGCTGGCCGCCGATGAGTTCGAGCAACTCAGCCTCCTGGACCCAGCAACGGGCGAACGCATCGAGGCTGATGACCTCGCGCACGCCGGGGTAGCCGGCCAGATGGCTGCGCCAGCGCTCGCGTTCGGCGCGTTCGATCTCGTGCGCGCGCGCCACCCCGGTCTGATTCAGCAGGACGATCACCGGTTTGCCGATCCACTGAAGGATCTCCATCTCGCTGTCGACGTAGCCAACGAGGCGCGGGTCGTCGTTGGCGTTGACCAGATAGAGCACCACGTCGGCCTCGGTCTGGACGTTGCGCACGGCCTGCTGGCTGCAATAGAGCGGTCGGTCGCGAAACCGGTCCCAGACCTGGTGCAAGAACCAGGCCAGCGGGGTGGCGCGCTGGCGCAGTCGCTTGATCAGGCGGGCGGAGTCGCCGAACCCGGGGGTGTCCCACAGCCGCAACTCGGCCCCGGCGCACTCGACCAAGGTGTAGGCCTCGCTGACGTCGGTGACATGGGGCTGGTCGCCCTGCTCGCCGACGTCGCGCCGCAGCAGGGTGCGGGCCAGGGTGGTCTTGCCGGCATTGGTGTGGGAGATCAGGCTGACGGTGACCACGGTGCCCGGATCAGCGGGGCGGGCCGGTTCGCGTTCCGGCTCGTGATCGGAACGGTCCACGGACGAGGCCCCGCGGGCGGCGGCCTCGACAGGAACGCGATCGGCATCGGGCCCGGGCCCGGGAACTGGAACAGGCTGGCTCAAGATTTCGGGTTTGGGGAATCGCACGTCGGGCCCGGGCGGCGGGCGGCGGGCACATGGGTGGCGGGAACCGCAGCCGCTTCCCACCACGCCTCGCCGATGGTGGTGACGACGTGCTCGCGGCTCTGGTCAGGCAGGCCGAAGAACACCGGCTCCAGACCCGCACGCTGGACGGTGGCGCGCCACACCTGCTGACGCTCCTCCAGCCGCCGGCGGAACTCGGGCAGGTCGCCAAGGCGGCTGACGAACGGGCCGGCATCGACCAGCACCAGCAACCCGCCGCCGGCCCCTGCCATCAGGCGGCGCTCGCGCAGGCCGCGCACCAGCCAGCCGTGGGTTTCGTCCTCAGGGGTGCTGGCCAGGTTCATCAGCAGCACGGTGGCGGCGGCGTCGTCGCCGTTGAAGTAAATGCAGGACTCCTCGTCACCGTAGCGAACCGGGCCGCGGTATTGAATCCACACCCGGCCGCCCCTTGCCTGATGCAGCAAGGCCCGGACCTGGTCCCGGACCGCCGGCTCGGGATCGTAACCGTAGGGCAGCACCACCAGCACCTGCGGCTGGCCGTTGAGATCCTGGGCGAGGTCGCGCAGATATTCGAGGGTTTCCGCCGGCAACACCGCGCGGCTCAGGGCGCGGCGGGCGCGAACCCCCTCGGCGGCGGCCAGCAGGGCACGCGGCACCACCGCGAACAGCACCAGGGTGGCGGCATAAAGATGCAGCCAGGGCAACGCCGGAGCGGGCTCCGGGTCGCGGCCGGGGCCGGTTTGCATGGCCGCCAACTGGTCCAGCGGCAGCGGCAGATTGAACACCAGCGAGGCCGGCCGGAACAAGCCGCCGAAGAAGGCGCGCGCGCCTTCGACCCCGAGCAAGGTGCTCTCCCACACGGCGCGGTATTCCACCGACCAACCACGGTGGTAAAGACCCGCCACCCCGGCCAGGGCGAGGCTGGCCGCGGCGACGTGCAGCCAGACCGACACCCGGGCCCGCCGCCAGGGGCGGAGCAAGTCGGCGCGACGCCGAGCGAACTGCTCGCGCACCCGGGCCTCCGCCGCCGACACCGGGTTGCTGGCCGCAGGGCCGGAGCGGTCGGCACGGCGGGCACCGAGGGCAGTCAGCCAACCATCCAGCACCAGCGGCCCTCCCTGCCCCGGTGCCCGCCCCGGACGAAACCAGCTGGCCAGCGACAGCAGCACGATCGCTGCGTTCCACACCAGCACCAGCAACACCGGTAGCGCCATCAGGTTGAACTCGCGCCCGGTCCCGAGTCCGGCCATGAAAAATCCGGCCACCGTGGCCGCCAGCACCAACAGAGGACCCCAGCGCAAGCTTTCGGCCTGCCAATCGGCAGCGCGAACCAGATCGGGATGGCGCTTGCCCACCAGGTGACAGACGTCCTTGCTGCGGCGCCGCAGGAACCCGAGCGCGGCCTGATCCATGCGCACATCGGCGCGGTCAACCTTGCCGCCCCACGGGCTGCCGCAGCGCACGCTGGCCGAGCGCCGCTCCTCGACCGGCAGCAACTCGCCCTCCGGATCCGAGCGCTCCAGCTCCTGGACCAGCAGGATCTGACTGGCTTCGGGAAGGGTCAGGCGAACGCGTGGCACGGTCCCACTATTCTGAAATCCACGCCCGATGCCAGTTGGAAACCAGCATCCCGACAGATTTCCGGCGCTTTGCTTTGCCGCCAAGCACCACCGATGTAAGCTGTGCCCCGCATGTGGCGCCTGCTCCGATTTCCCCTGTTGCTTGTCTTCGCCGGGCTGACCGTCGGCGTGGTGTGGCTGGTCAGCCGCTCGATCGAATGGGAGCGGGTACCCCTGGCCGACAACGCGGCCAGTGTCGAACCCGGCCCCAACGGGTCCGAAGCGGCTTCAGGACAGGGCGACAACGGCACCGACGAAGGTGAGCGCCCCGATTCACCACCCCCACCCGGCGGCCAGAACGGGCGCGGCCAGATTACCGTGGTGTGGATCTCCATCGACGGCTTCAAAGGCAACTACCTCGACCGCGGGGTCACCCC
>SKLO01000452.1 GCA_007123195.1 Verrucomicrobiales bacterium
GCCGGACGTCGGCATGGCTCCCGGCTGGGGTGGAAACCCCGCCAGTGAGGTGCCGGCGTTCGGCCGGGCCGTCATGAGCCCGCACGGCCCGGCCCTGCCTTGGCCCTGAGGTGATGAGGTGCAGGGCACCCGACGCACCGACGTTGCGGCCCCGACTCTGGCGGCTGCCCATGGCTGGGGCCAGGCACCCCGCGCCCCGGCATCAAACCGGCAGCCGGGCCCGGAGCCGGATGGCCGCCGGGATGGCCGCTGCCAACCCACCCGGATCACACGTCCAGCCCGGCATCGGTGACCGCGCCCTCGCTGGCGCTGCGCACGGTGGCCGCATACTTGGCCAGCACCCCGCGCCGGTAGCGCGGCTTCGGTTTTTTCCAGCCCTTCAACCGCTCGGCGATCTCGTCGTCGCTGAGCGCCACATTGATCTCACGACGCTTGGCATCAATGGTGATTTCGTCGCCGTTCTTCACGATCGCCAGCGGCCCGCCAAGATAGGCCTCGGGGGTGATGTGACCGGCCACAAACCCGTGGCTTCCGCCCGAGAACCGGCCATCGGTGATCAGCGCCACCGATTTGCCGAGGCCGCGTCCCATGACCGCCGAAGTGGGGCCAAGCATCTCGCGCATGCCGGGGCCGCCCTTCGGTCCCTCCATGCGGATGACGATCACGTTGCCAGCCTTGATCCTGCCGTCGAGGATCGCCTGCATGGCCTGCTCCTCGCCGTCGAACACCCGTGCCTTGCCGGTAAACCGGTCGCCTTCCTTGCCGCTGATCTTGGCCACCGCACCACCGGGCGCAAGGTTGCCATAAAGCACCACCAGGTGGCTGTCCTTCTTGATCGGCTGGTCGAACCCGCGGATGATCTGCTGGCCCTTCGGATAGGCCGGCTTCACCTTGGCCAGGTTCTGCGCCAGGGTCTTGCCGGTCACAGTCAGGCAGTCGCCGTGCAGCATGCCCTCGTCGAGCAGCATGCGGAACAGCGGCAACGTACCGCCGATCGCCACCAGGTCAGCCATCACAAACCGCCCGCTGGGCTTCAAGTCGGCCAGCACCGGCACCCTTTTGCCAATCCGCGTGAAGTCATCGATCTTCAGCTTCACCCCGGCGGCATCGGCCATCGCCAGCAGGTGCAGCACCGCATTGGTCGACCCCCCCAGCGCGATCACCGCGGTGATGGCGTTCTCAAACGACTCCCTGGTCAGGATGTCGGATGGCCGGATGCCGCGCTTGAGCAGGTGCAGCACCGCCGCCCCGGCGTCGAAACAATCGCGCAGCTTGTCATCGCTGACCGCCGCCTGGGCCGAGCTGTTGGGCAGGCTCATGCCCAGCGCCTCGATCGCCGACGCCATGGTGTTGGCGGTGTACATGCCACCGCAGGAACCGGCCCCGGGAATCGCCGCCTGCTCGACCGTCTGCAATTCGGCCTCGCTCATCGTGCCGGCGGCATGGGCACCCACCGCCTCGAACACCGACACGATGTCAAGATCGCGCTCCTCGCCACCCACCCGGGCGCGCCCCGGTAGGATGGTGCCGCCGTAGACGAACACCGACGGCCGGTTCAGCCGCGCCATCGCGATCAGGCAACCGGGCATGTTCTTGTCGCAACCGCCGATCGCCACCAGACCATCGAAGCCCTCGCATCCCGCCACCGTCTCGATCGAATCAGCGATCACCTCGCGGCTGACCAGCGAGTATTTCATGCCCTCGGTGCCCATCGAGATGCCGTCGGAAATGGTGATCGTGTTGAACACCACCGAGCGGCCACCGGCCGCGTCCACCCCCTTGGCCGACTCCTTCGCCAGCCGGTCGATGTGCCAGTTGCACGGCGTCACCTGGCTCCAGGTCGAGGCCACACCCACCTGGCTCTTGCCGAAGTCACCCGGTTTGAACCCCACCGCATACAGCATCGCCCGGCTCGGGGCGCGATCGGGCCCGTCCAGAACCGGCGCCGAGAACTGGCGGGGGTCGTTGGCGGCGGGGGTCGTGTTCTTGCGCGTGGTTTTCTTGCTGGCCATGACGAGTGGGTTGGTTCCATCCGACCACCGTCACCTGCGCGACCGCCGTCGGACCCTCACTTTCCGACCCCCGGACGGCGCCGTCAAGTCGGGCTTGAGAGCCACCTCGAAACGCTTACAGTGCCCGCCCCATGACCAGCCATCGCATTCTTGTTGCCGATCCCGTGTCCGAACGCGGACTGGAGATCCTGCGCAACGAACCCGGGTTCACCGTCGACTTCAAACCGGGCATGTCCGCAGCCGAACTAACCGAGGCGGCGGCCGACGCGGATGCAATCGTGGTGCGATCGGGGGTCAAGATCACCCGCTCCGTCATCGAGGCGGCGCCCAAGCTGCGCGCAGTCGGCCGCGCCGGGGTCGGGGTCGACAACATCGACGTCGCCGCCGCCTCCGAGCGCGGGGTGGTGGTGATGAACACCCCCGCCGGCAACACCATTTCCACTGCCGAGCACGCCTTTTCCCTGATGCTCTCGCTGGCCCGCCAGATCCCCCAGGCCCACGCCAGCATGGCCGCCGGCAAGTGGGAGCGGAAGAAATTCGGCGGGGTGGAAATCCACAACAAGACCCTGGCGGTGCTCGGCATGGGGCGCATCGGCAGCGAGTTCGCACGCCGCGCCATGGCCTTCGGTATGCGCGTGCTGGCCTACGATCCCTACCTCTCCGCCAGCCGCGCCAAACTGCTGCGGGTGGAACTGGTCAACCGCATCGAGGACGCCTTGGCGGAGGCCGACTTCATCACCATGCACCTGCCGATGACCCCGGAGACCCGCCACATCATCAACGCCGAACGCATCGCGCTGTTGAAGCCGGGCGTGCGCCTGATCAACTGCGCGCGCGGCGGCCTGATCGATGAAGCGGCGCTGGCCGCGGCGCTCGAGGCCGGCACCGTCGCCGGCGCCGCGCTCGACGTGTATGAGAACGAGCCGCCGCCGGCCGACCACCCGCTGCTGTCGCGCCCCGACGTGGTGCTCACGCCCCACCTCGGCGCCTCCACCGCCGAGGCTCAGGAAACCGTCGGCATCGAGGTCGCCCACGCCATCCGCAACTACCTGGTCGACGGCGCCGTGGTCAACGCGGTCAACATGCCCAGCGTCGACGAGAAGACCCTGGCCCAGATCGGGCCGTTCCTGCGGTTCGGCGAAATGCTCGGTCGCCTGCTGTCGCAAATCGCCCCGCCGCGCTGCGAAAAGCTGCGCATCGACTACTGCGGCCGGCTCGGCGAACTGGACACCACCCTGATCTCCCGCGGGGTGTTGAAGGGGTTCTTGGAAAAAGCCATCGGCGCCGACCAGGTCAACGTGGTCAATGCCACCAGCCTGGCCCAGAACCTCGGCCTGCGCCTGACCGAGAGCCGCCCGGCCCAAACCAGTGAATACAGCGACCTGATCGTGGTCACCGCCGGCACCGACGGCGACCAGGCCGAGCTGGCCGGCACCTTCTTCGGCGGTGACGCCCGCATTGTCCGGGTCAACGGCCACCGCGTGGAAGCCCGCGCCGAGGGCACCCTGCTGCTGCTCGAGAACACCGACAAGCCCGGCATGATCGGCGCCGCCGGCACCCTGTTGGGGGAAAAGGGCATCAACATCGCCGGCATGACCCTCAGCCGCGAACAAGTCGGCGGTCGCGCCATGGTGCTGCTGACACTCGATTCCACCCCCGACGACGACACCCTGCGCGCATTGGAAAACGTCGACGGCATCGAGGTGGCGCGCACCCTGCGCACGACGGCTTGATTGCTCGTTCTTCGTTCTTCGTTCCGGGGTCCGGGAGTCAAACTGGCCCACGGGGATAGGGGGGTGACTGGTGACTGGTGACTGGTGACTGGCGGCTGGGGCTTGTGCAGAGCCAAGAGCCCGTCCATCGCCGGCAGGCAGTGTGAGGTAGACATTCCTGTCTGCCTTGCCCATGGACAGCCGGCCACAAGACCGCAGGCCCCAGAAGCCAAGGCCCGTCAAATGGCGGCAGGCAAGGTGGGCCAACCAGCCGCGCCCTGACCCTCAAAACGGGTCACAGGCTTTTGTGAGAAATCTTTGTCACCATCGTTGCCTCCGTCTTAATTTAGCTATCCGCCCCGGCGTAGCCGTCACATCGCCACCCGACACGGCCGCCGCTCCATCTGTCCTCATCACCAACGCGCACCTCACGACCTACCCGGATTCCCTCCATGAAACCGCTCAATCCACTGACCCTGACCTCAGCGTTTGCCGCGCTTTGCCTCGCCGCCGCCCCATCGTCCGCCCAAGCCGAACTGATCCTGCTTGAGCAGTTCGATTATGCGGGCACCAACGTGGCACTCAACAACCGCAACGGCGGCATGGGCTTTGCAGGAGCTTGGTCGGTCACGGGATGGGGCCAGGACTTCCAGACCGGCCGCACCGTGTTCGCGCAAGGAACCGGCACCGTCAACAATGCCGAAGGCGGCCTCGATTTCCCCGGTCTGCCAACTGCCGGCAGCGGCCTTACCCGGTTCGGCACCGCCGGCCAGCGTGCGGCCACACGGATTCTATCGCCCAGCTCGGTCGCTGAACTCACCGCTGACAACACCTCCATCTGGTTCACCGTCCTCATGGCGGCGCCGAACAACAACGCCGCCGGCTCGCTGGTGTTCGGCACCGACGCCTTCGTCGCCCAGCAAACCAGTCCGCCGTTCCCCAATGGCAATCTCAACAACGCCAGCGGCCAGGGCTTCGGCGTCGGCTTCCGCACCGACAACAACGGCGTGCTGGCCAACGGCACCGGCAGCCCCAACGCCATCGCCTTTATCAATTCCGACGCCGCCACCGTCGACGTCGGCAGCTTCCAGCCGACCCTTTCGGGCACTCACTTCGAGCCTGTGCTCGTGCTGGGCAAAATCAATTGGAAGCCCAACGGCACCCCGGACGAACTGTTTTTGTTCAACGTCACCGATCCCATTGCCTTCAACCCGCCGGACGAATCCACCGCCATCGCCTCCCTGACCGCCGACTTCGACCAGACCACATGGGACACCTTGTCGATCTGGGATACCGGCACGGTCATCTTCGACGAAATCCGCTTTGGCACCAGCTACGCCGCCGTCACCGGCGTGCCCGAACCGACCCGGGCCCTGCTGCTCGCCGTGGCCCTCGCCTCCATGGCCCTGCGCCGCCGGCGCTGA
>SKLO01000316.1 GCA_007123195.1 Verrucomicrobiales bacterium
CCCGCCAGCCCGACGCGCTCGTTTTTCACAACCCAAAAACAGCTTGCCGCCCGGTGCCCGACCGGATTAGGTGACCCACAAATCATGCTTCAACTCATCCGCAAGTACCAATACACCCTGATGCTCTTCGTCGCGGTGATCGTGATCCTCGCGTTCTCCGTCTGGGGTGGCTACACCGGCGGCGCCAACCCCCAATCGGCGTCGCTGCTGCGCGTGTACGGCCGCGACTACCAGCGCGACGACTTCCAGCGCATGACCCAGACCCGCGAGCTGGCGGAAATGCTCGGCCAGTTCCAGTTCACCACCATGCTGGCCAACCTCGACCCCCGGTTCGTCGATCCCCAGCAACGCAACACCCTCGATTTTGTCGTCAACCTCCTGGTCCTGCGCGAGGAGGCACCCAAGCTCGGCATCCGCGTCACCCCGGAAGAGGTTCGCGACTGGGTCCAGTCGCTGCCGGTGTTCCAGACCGACGGCCAGTTCGACCCGGCCAAGGCCCAGCAGGTGCTGCGCAACCTCGGCGCCTTCGGCATGGGCCAGCGCGACATCAACCAGCTCGCCGTGGACGTCATCAGCCTGCGCCGCCTGACCGAACTGATCGGCGGCAACATCTCGGCCGCTCCCGAGTTGGTCGACAGCTGGTATGCCGTCCGCAGCCACATGCTGCGCGCCACCGTGATCCAGCTGCCCTTTGAGTCCTTCGAGGACAAGGTCGAGGTGGATGAGGAAGAAATCGAAAGCTTCTATGCGGCCAATCCCGCGCGCTTCCAGAACCCCGAGCACCGCGCCCTGCGCTACACCCACCTGACCCTGCCGGACGACACCGACGACCTGAGCACCGAAGAACGACGCAGCCGGCGCAACCAGTTCAGCATCGACGTCCACAACCTTGCGGTCAAATTGCTGGACAATCCCGAGCGCTTCGACCAGATCGTCGAGGAAGCCGGTTACGAGGTGAAGGCCACCGAACTGTTCGCGCGCGAACAGCCGCCCGAGGGCCTCGAAGGTGAGGAGGAACTGCTGCGCGAGTCGTTCAGGCTGCTGTATCCCGAGGTCACCATCGGCGATCCCGTGCGCAGCCAGGACCGCGGCTACTACCTCTACAAGGTGGTGGAGCTCAAGGCGCCCGAGCCGCGTGACCTCGACGAAGTCCGCGACGAGGTCGCCGAACTGGTCCACCAGCGCAAGGTCCGCGAAACGGCTCAGGACGCCGCCGTCGACCTGCGCGACCGGCTCATCGAGGGTCTTGAAGAGGGGCGCGATTGGAGCGACCTCGTGGCCGACCTTGAATTCGAAATTCTCGAGACCGGTTACTTCGGCCTCGGCCAGCCGCCGGCCGAGGTGCCGACCCAGCTCGGAGCCCGGCTGGCGGAGAGCGCGCCCTACCTGCCGCTGCACGGAGTGTCCCAACCGCTGCCCACCGACGACGGGTTTGCCCTCGCCCATGTCACCTACAAGGAACTCTGGCAGCGCCCCGATTCCGTCCAGGACCGCATGTGGATCTCCGACCAGCTGGCCTTCGGCGAATCCCGCTCGGTGCTCAACGCCTGGTTCCAGCAGGCCAAGGACCGGGCCCGGCCGCTGCCCAGTGAATTCGTGTTCGGCCCGCCGCCGCCGGAGCCGGAGGATTGACCGCCCGCCGCGGTTCCACCGTGGCACCCGCCCTCATGAGTGATCCCGAACCCTCCACCGTCGACCAGCTGCTCGACGACGCCTCCGGCCATCTGGCGCTCGGCGAGCTTGAGCAGGCCGAGGCCAGCTTCCGTCGCGCCACCGAGGCGGCCCCGGACAACTTCGACGCCTGGCATGGGCTGGCGATGACCCTGCTCAAGCTCGAGCGGATCAAGGAGGCCATCGGCGCCGGACTGATGGCCACCCACCTGCAACCCAACGACCTGCTCGCCTGGACCGGCCTGTCACAGATGTATGTGCGCGACGGCCAGATCGCCGCCGCCGAGGACGCCAAGGGCAAGGCCCGAATCCTCTCGCTCGGCGGCAAGGTCGTGCGCGATCCCGCCCCGGGTGATTGACCACGGACACCGCGCCACCACTCCCGAGCCGAATCCCCCCCACCCTTGATTTTCTGACATGGCCAAGTCCGCCTACTACATCACCACCGCCATCGACTACACCAACGCCGCGCCGCACATCGGTCACGCGTATGAGAAGGTGCTGGCCGATGTCATCGCCCGCTACCACCGCCACTGCGGCCGCGAGGTGTTTTTCCTCACCGGCGTCGACCAGCACGGCCAGAAGGTCCAACAGACCGCCGCCAGGCAGGGCACCGAGCCGCTGCCGCACGTCAAGCGCATCACCGCCCTGTTCCTCGACCTGTGGAAACAGCTCGACATCGCCTACGACGGCTGGATCGAGACCACCGACGAACACCACAAGACCGTCGTGCGCGACCTGCTGCAGCGCCTGCACGACGACGGCCAGATCTACAAGAAATGCCACCGCGGCCACTACAGCGTGCGCCAGGAACAGTTCGTCACCGACCGCGACCGCGAGACCGACGGCAGCTTCGGCGAACAGTGGGGCGAGGTCGTTGAATTCGAGGAGGACAACTACTACTTCCGCCTCAGCGACCACGTCGAATGGCTGCGCGATTACCTCGAGCGCACCGGCGACGTCATCTTCCCCGGCTTCCGCAAGGCCGACGTGCTCAACGCCCTCGCCGCCTCCGAGGGCACCGACCTCTGCATCTCGCGGCCCAAGGACCGCCTCGACTGGGGCATCGAACTGCCGTTCGATCCCGACTACGTCACCTTCGTCTGGTTCGATGCCCTGACCAACTACATCAGCGGCGCCGGCTACCGCCGCGAGCTGCACACCGATGCCGATCTGAAGCTGCCTGACTTCGACCGCCTGTGGCCCGCCGACGCCCACGTCATCGGCAAGGACATCCTGGTGCCCGCGCACGCCATCTACTGGATGATCATGCTTCACGCCGCCGGCTTCACCGACCAGCAGATGCCGAAATTCCTGGTCCACGGCTGGTGGAACATCCGCGGCGAGAAGATGTCAAAGACCACCGGCAACATCGTCGATCCGGTCCAGCTGGCGCAGCGCTACACCACCGACGGCCTGCGCTACTACCTCATGCGCGACATCGTCAGCGGTCGCGACGCCGACTTCGACGAGTCCCGCCTGAGCATGCTCTACCAGACCGAGCTGGCCAACGAGGTCGGCAACCTGCTCAACCGCACCCTCAACATGGCCGGGCGCTACCGCGGCGGCGTGGTCACCGCCGCCACCGGCTTCGACGACGACCTCAACGCCTCGCTGCGTGCCGCCGTCGAATCCTGCCAGCGGGCCTATCATGCCCACATGGAAGGCCATGAGCTGCACGCCGCGCTGGAGCAGGTGCGCGCCGTCACCGGCGCCGCCAACCGCTTCGCCGAGCAGGCCGCGCCGTGGAAGCTCGCCAAGGACGACACCCAGGCCGCCCGGCTCGACAGCGTGCTGCATCACCTGGCCGAAACCCTGGTCCACGTCGCCGCCTGGCTGCAGCCCTTCATGCCCGGCTCCTGCGGCCGCATGCTCGACCAACTCAACGCCGCCGCCCTCGTGCCCGGCCTGCGCGACCTCGTCTGGGGCCTGCTGCCCGACGGCCACCAGCTGGGCAAACCCGATCCCCTGTTCCCGCGCCTGCAGCTCGAGGACGAAAGCGCCGGCGCCTGAGTGGGGACACCGTTGGGATCGCCACCAGCGGACAGACCCATTCGCACCGATCTCGATCCGCCAGCCGCCAGCCGCCAGCCGCCAGTCATCCGGGCACCGCTGTCCACCAAGGGCACGCCCCTCGAAACCAGGGCGCCCCACCCGGGACCGCCGGGCCGCACTCCGCGGCCGCCCGGCGGATTGCCGCTTGCCGGCGGTGGCCGGGGCGGGTTGTATGGCGTGGATGATCGACACCACCCCTGATTCCGATGCCCTGCCGGCCTTGCAGGCGCTGCTGCTGGCGGCGCGACGGTCGGCGTTCTACGCGCCGCGGCTGGCGACGCTGGGCTGGGACGAGGGCGGCTGCCTGCCGACCTCGGTGGAGGAGTTCTGCCGGCACATGCCGATGACCATCAAGGCGGAGCTGATGGCGGACCACATCGCGCACCCGCCCTTCGGCAGCAATCTGACGGAGCCGCTCGGGCGCTACACGCGGTTTTGCCAGACCAGCGGCACCAGCGGCGGGCAACCGCTGGCGTGGCTCGACACTCCGGAGAGCTGGCAGGTGATGCTGGAGGGCTGGCGCCGGGTGTATCGCGCCGCCGGGATACGCCCGGGGGAGGATCGCATCATGTTCGCGTTCTCGTTCGGCCCGTTCCTCGGGTTCTGGACCGCCTTCGAGGCGGCGACCCCGGATTGCCTGAGCTTTCCCGGCGGCAGTCTGTCGAGCGCCGGCCGGCTGGCGTTGATGGAGCGGTTCGGTGCCACGGTGCTGTGCTGCACCCCGACCTACGCGCTGCGGCTGGGCGCACTGGCGCAGGCCGGCGAGGGGGCGTCGATGGCCAACCTGCGGATCCGCTGCCTGATCCTGGCGGGCGAACCGGGCGCCAGTGTGCCGGCGGTGCGGGCGCGGCTGCAATCGCTGTGGCCCGGGACCAGGCTGGTGGATCACCACGGCATGACCGAGGTGGGGCCGGTGACTTACGAGCACCCGCAGCGGCAGGGATCGCTGGTGGTGATGGAGGATCAGTTTCTGGCGGAGGTGATCGATCCGCGCTCACTGGCGCCACTGCCGTTGGACGGCAACCACGAGGGCGAGCTGGTGTTGACCACCCTCAAGCGCAGTGCCTGCCCACTGCTGCGCTACCGCACCGGCGACCTGGTGCGAGCCCGGCGTCTGGACGATGCCGCCCGCACCCTGGTGTTGGAGGGCGGAGTGCTGGGCCGCTGCGACGACATGCGGCTGGTGCGCGGAGTCAATATCTACCCCTCGGCGGTCGAGGACGTGGTGCGCGGGATCAGCCAGATCACTGAGTTCGAGGTCCACGAACGCACGGTCGACGACATGCGCGAGCTGGAGGTGGTGATCGAGGTTGAGACCGGACGAAATGGCTCGATCGGCGTGGCCAAGGCGCTGGAACGCGCCCTGCGGGAGCGGTTCGCGCTGCGGATTCCGGTCCGGGTGGTGGCGCCGGGC
>SKLO01000250.1 GCA_007123195.1 Verrucomicrobiales bacterium
GCCCGAACGGGCCACCTGTTCCAAGGAGGGAAAGGGGCAGGCGACCGCCAGCCGCCAGATTTTTGCTGCCATGCATGAAAAAAATCTTGAACGACCACATGCCTGTCCATCAGTGGTTCCAATTCCGAATCTAGGATGAACCGCCCCTGTGAGCCCGGCACCAGCCCGTTCGCACCACCCACAGCAGGTCGAATTGCGCCAATTCAACCTACGGGCTGCCGCCATTCGCAGCACATGGTCAAGCCAAGGGATCCCGACCACTCAGCCCCCCAACGCCCGCCCGCACCCGATGCCAGCATTTCAGCTTTTCAGCTTTTCAGCTTTTCAGCTTTTCAGCGTTTCAGCGTTTTCCCTTCCCCGCCTCACCCGGGCCTCGCGGGCGCAACGACCGTAGGTTGAATTGCAGCAATTCGACCGGGGAGCGGGTCGCTCGTTCCCCGCGCCTCCTTCCCTCGCGCTCCCTTTCGCCCCCCCGCGAATGAACCGCCCCTGTGAGCCCGGCACCAGCCCGTTCGGGCCACCCACAGCAGGTCGAATTGCGCCAATTCAACCTACGGGCTGCCGCCCCCGACACGCCCCCGACAAACCGCACGCCGCTGCCCCATGGCACATCGGCTACTCGGGGTTCTCCCGAGAGCCACGCCGCCCCGCAGGGCGGGCCGCCGACCAGCCTGAATTACGGGTCGCTTGGTCCCCGCGCTTTCGCCCTTCATGCACCTTTCGCCCGCTGGTCTCTGGTCAAGGAACCGGCGGCCCATGATCCCGGCACGAAAGCCATCAGATGCCTTCCAGCTTGCCGGTGCTGTCGCCGAATTCGTCGATCTCCACGCCCATGCGATCGAGCATGGAGATGTAGAGGTTGGTCATCGGCGTCTTCTCCGGCAGCTCGACATGGCGACCCGGGGTGAGGCTGCCGGCACCGCCGCCGGCGAGGATCACCGGCAGGTTGCTGTGGGTGTGGCGGTTGCCACAGCTGATGCCGCCGCCATAGACCACCATCGAGTTGTCCAGCAGGCTGTGCTCACCCTCGCGGGCCTCGCTCATGCGCTTGAGGAAATAGGCCAGCTGATCACAGTAGAACTTGTCGATCTTGGCGATCTGTTCCAGCTTGTCCTCGTTGTTCTGGTGATGTGAGAGGTAGTGATGGCCGTCCGGCACGCCGATCTCGCGGAAGTTGCGGTTGGAGCCATCGTGCGCCAGCAGGAAGGTCGAGATGCGGGTGGTATCGGTCTGGAACGAAAGCGTCAGCAGGTCAAACATCACCCGCAGGTAGTCTTCGTAGCCGTCCGGGATGCCGGCCGGTATGTCCGCATCCGGCCGTTGCGAGGTGACTTCCTCGGCCTTCTCGATCCGGCGCTCGGTTTCGCGCACCGCGGTGAGATACTCATCGAGCTTGCGGCGGTCGGCCGCCGGCAGGTTGCGCTCCATCGTGCGGGCATCTTCCAGCACCACGTCGAGCACACTGCGCTGGTAGCGCCGCTGGCGGGCGAGGCCGCCGGTGCGGTCGGCCCCCACGGCGGAACCGAAAAGTCGCTCAAACACCGAGCGCGGATTGTTGTCGGGCGACAACGGCATGCTGGGCGAGCGCCAGGCAAGATTGAACTGATACGCGCAGCTGTAACCGGAATCGCAGCGGCCGGAAGTGCGGATGTGGTCGGCACTGAGTTCCAGCGACGGCATGTAGGTGTTCTTGCCGATCGCCTCGGCAGCGACCTGATCGACCGAAACACCGACCTCGATGTCGGACCCGGCGGTCTTGCGGGCCTGCATGCCGGTGAGGAAGGTGGCGTTGGCACGGGCGTGGTCACCGGCACCGTCGCCATTGTTGTAGGCCTTGTCGTGGGCCAGGCCGGAAAGGATCTGGAACTGGTTCTGGTAGGGCTGGAGCGACTCCATCGTGCGGTTCAACTTGAAGTCGCGGCCGCTGCCTTCGGGTCCCCAGTATTTCAGGTTCACCCCGTTGGGGATGTAAAGGAACGCCATCCGCAACGGACCACGCGAGGATCCGGCCGCGGCGGCGGCGGCGCGGATCGGCGTCATCGCCTCGAGAGCCGGCAGCGCCAGGGTGGCGCCAAGGCCACGGAGCAAGGTTCGACGATTGAGGGTTCCCTTGTTGGAAATGAAGTTCATGAATTCTAGAATGTGTGGGCGAACGAGAGGGCGCCTCAGTGGGCGGCCCGGATCATGTTTCGGTGGCGCCCCGCACCAGAACGGTGCAGGCGCGACGACCCGATGATGTTACGGTCCTATGAACGATCAGGGCGGGTCGGTCTTTCAACCGCGATTCGACGGAGCGGCGATTTTCCGGGCCTTCTGCTCCCGTTCCCGGGTGGCCCGGTGCGAGTTCGCCGCGCCGACCATCGGACGCTGCAGGATGTGGGACACTGCAGGATGTGTGCCATCGGCGGTTGCCGTTGGCGCATGCCCAACTCCCCCTCCCCTGTCCACCCGCGCCGGGTCGGATCCCGGCCTGACCGGGGGCGCCCGGCACGATGACTGATTCGCCGTCGACATTCGCACCATGTCAGCGGATGTTGGCGCATGAGTTTCAGGCTCGATCCCGTGGAAAAACGCCCCGCCGTTCACGCGCCAGCGTCGGCGTCACTGTGGTCATATCAATGTCCCCGCCCGTTCGGCGTCAGGCTCCGGTCCCACCCAGCTGCGGTCACCTTGGCCGCCGTCGCCTGGCTCGCGCTGGCAGCTTCCCCGTCGCGGCTTTGCTCCGCGGACGAATCAAATGCAGGCGATGCCGACCCGCCGCTCGGTCATTCAATTCATGGCGAGGCCTTCTCGGAGGGACCGCGCCAGGCCGCGGATCTGATCGAGGGCTGCGGCGATGTGCAACTGCAGGTGACCACTTCGGTCGAGCAGGCCCAGGCGCTGTTCAACCAGGGGGTCGGGCAGTTGCACGGGTTCTGGTTCTTCGAGGCCGAGCGGTCCTTCCGCCAGGTGCTGAAGCTCGATCCCGAATGCCTGATGGCCTATTGGGGCATCGCCATGGCCAACATGGAAAACGTGGAGCGCGGCCATCGCGCCCTTGAAGCGCTGGACCGGGAGGAATTGCAGTCGGCATGGGAACGCCTGCCGGCCCGTGAGCGCCAGCTGATCGAGTCCATCCGCCGCTGTTACTCGCGGCTGGTGGAGGCCAAGGATCACCGCCAGGCCGCGCCCTGGCGCGATCTGGTGCGGGCATGGGAACAGTGGCTGGTCGATCACCCCGACGACATCGAGATCAAGGCGTTTCTGGTGGGGTTGATCTGGCGCAACGAATCGCGCCACAACCTGCCTATCAGCAGCCACCTGTCCGTGGCCGCCCTGGCGGACGAGGTGCTGGCGGTCAACCCGACCCACCCGGTCCATCACTACCTCATCCACCTGTGGGACAACGAGAAAGCCGAGCGCGCCCTGCCGTCCGCCGCCTGGTGCGGCCCGTCCGCCCCGGGCATCGCCCACATGTGGCACATGCCCAGCCACATCTACTCCAAGCTGCAGCGCTACGCCGACGCCGCCTGGCACCAGGAGGCCTCATCGAGGGTCGATCACGCCCACATGATCCGCTACTCGATCATGCCCGAGGAGATCTTCAACTACGTCCACAACCAGGGCTGGCTGGTCGACAGCCTCAGTCACGTCGGGCGCGCCGACGAGTCGATGTCATTGGCGCGCAATTTGATCGAGTTGCCACGTATTCCGCGCTCCGGCGGGGTCAATGACACCCCGGACCAGCGCTGGACCGAGAACCGCAGCGGCTACCGCGCCGGCCGCAGCCGGTTGCAGCGGTTGCTGTGGACCTGGGAGGCATGGGATCAGGTGATGGAGTGGAGCGATACGCCCTGGCTCGACGACAATGGCGACGACGACTGGCGCGACGAACGCCGCTGGTTGATCGCCACCGCCGCCTTCCATCTTGGCCAGGCCGAACTCGCCGAATCGGAACTGGCTTCGATCCAGCGCCGGATCCGACGCACCTCCCGCCGCGCGGACGAAGCCGAGTCGGGCGCGCGCGAACAGAATGAAGACAAGGATCAGGCTGCCATCGACAAGGCGGTCGCCGACGCCCGGCGTCCGTTTGACAACCGCCTCAAGAACCTGCGCCGTCAGGCCGGCGAGCTGGAGGTCCTGGCGGCGTTCAAGGCCGGCGACCACGAGACCGCCGCGGAACGCCTGGCAACAGTCGAGGACCTGCCCGACCTGCGACAGGTGCGGTGGCTGATCGATCTAAATCAAGCCGAACCCGCCCTCGAAAAGGCCCGCGACCTGGTCCGGCGCTCGCGCGGACAGGTCGCTCCGCTGGTCGAACTGGCGCGGGCGGCCGCACTGGCGGACGATCAGGACGAACTGGGCCGGGCGATGGACCAGCTGCGTCCGCTGGCCGCGGCGGCGGACCTGCACCACCAGCCACTGCAACGGCTGGCGGCGGTGGCAGCGGAAATGAGCCTGCCCACCGACTGGCGCACGCAGGAGCCGCCACCCGGAGACATCGGCCCGCGCCCCGACCTGGCAGGCCTGGGACCGCTGCGCTGGCACCCGCCGTTGGCACCCGGCTGGCAACTGCCCGATCGCCAGGGCGAGCCCCGCTCGTCCGAATCCTTCACCGGTCAACCCTACCTGCTGATCTTTTTTCTCGGCCGGGAATGCACCCATTGCATGGAGCAACTCAACGCCTTCGCCCCGGTGACCGCGGACTTCGCCGACGCCGGGCTGCCGATTGTCGCCGTCAGCACGGATTCGGTCGAAGGACTCCAGCGCACGTTCCGCGACGCCGCCGGAGAAGAAGATGCACCGCCCACCGACGCCGGGGCCTGGTTCCCGTTCCCCCTCGTGAGCGACGGGCACGGCGAGGCATTCCGCCGGTTCCGAGCCTGGGACGACTTTGAGAACACGCCGCTGCATGGCACCTTCCTGATCGACGCCACGGGCCGCATCCGCTGGCAACACATCAGCTACGAACCGTTCATGGAGGTCGACTTCCTGCTTGAGGAGGCCCGCCGTCTGTTGCAGTTCCCGGCACCGCCGCTGCCAGCTGCACCTTACACGCAAGCACGTCAGCCTTGAACGGGCAGGATTTCGCGCCAAGCGCACCCCCATCCCGCGCCAAGCGCGCAAGGAGGAACGGCATCCCTGCCGTTCAGCC
>SKLO01000470.1 GCA_007123195.1 Verrucomicrobiales bacterium
CTTGGCGGAGCGTGGCGCAACAATCAGGACTGGGACTACTCCCCGGGATCATTCTACAATTCGACGACCGGCACACCACCGTCAAACTTCGGCCCTGGCAGCGGTGATTTCGAGCTCCCGCCGGGGCTGCTCTTCAAGGGCACCTCGGTGTATTCCCCCGGTGGCGGCGAAGCGAATCGGATCCGCTTCGCCGACTGGAGCGGCCTGCCTTTCTGGTACCTCGTGGTGAACACCAGCTACTCAGTGGCCCCCGGTGAACTGGTCACCGCCAGTGGCAGCGTGGTGACCGACGCGGTCCCGTTTTCCTTGTTTGTCCCCGGCACGTTCGAGATCCCGGCCCATGGGCGGCCCTACAGCTTCACTTACTTCGTCATCCCGTTGGGCCCCGACATGGGACCGGCGCCAAGCGGCGGACACGGACGCCGTTCGCGGCCTTCATTCCTGGTCGTGGACAGCGGCGCGATCGCGTCAACCTCGACCGCGCCGCTGGTGGCCAATGCCGCGCGACAGACGGTGCAGAACGCCGCATCCACGGTGACCCGCGACTTGAATGACCGCTTGTTCCGCAACCGGGCCGGCATCACGCCCGGCGATTCCGGAGCGTTGATCGAAGTGATTCCCGAGGGCGACAGTGCGAAGGAAAGCTTCGAGGAGCAGGTGCGGGCCGAGGCCAACGCCGCCCACCGCGGCTTCGAAGTGTTCACCCAGTTCGACTATGGCAACTACAACCAGAGCCGACTGACCGACTCGATTCGCGGATTCGAGACCGATACCTTCGCCGGCACGCTCGGGGCCGAACTGCGCCCGGCGCCCGGGGTGACAGCGGGCCTTGCCTGGTCGTATTTCGACAGCAGCGCCAAGCTCGACCAGAACCTGGGCTCGGTGGATGTCGATGGCCATCTGTTCAGCGGCTACGTCGGTGCCCGACATGGCGGACTGTGGGCGGACCTGCTCTACAGCTACGGAACCATGGACGTGGAAACCAGGCGCAATACACTGATCGGGCCGCGGGTGCGCGGGGCGACCGACGCCAGCCTGCACGCGGCGGCGTTCAACGCCGGCTACAGTCATGAGTTGACGCCCTCGGTCACTGCCGGTCCCTATCTGGGCCTTGGTTATTCCCACGGCAAAATGGACGGCTACACGGAGAGCGGGAGCGCGCGGGCCAACCTGATTTATGATGACGACAGCTTTGACTCGCTGATCGGACGTCTTGGCATGGCGCTGACCCATGCCGCCAACGTGGCCGATGGTGCCCGCCTGACCACCCAACTGCGGGCGGCTTGGGGTCATGAATTCAAGCCCGACCGCGGCAACACCAGCGCGACCCTGTCGAACAGCCCCTTCACCCTGGTCAGCGGCACCCGCGCCCGGCCGGTGTCGGGTTACCGGATCGAGGTCGAGGACGCGCACCCCGGATCCAGCTGGCTGGAGCTTGGCGGCGGCGTTCGACTGGACCTGCGCGGCGGATTGAACCTGGCGCTCGACTACGACGGCATCTACGCACGCAGCAACGCGCGCGAGCACCTTGTGACCGTGCGGGTCGGCTTCGAGTGGTGAGGCCGGTCGTGGCCATTCGGTGCTGTTGAACAGGCCGGTTCCCGAATTCAGCATGAGGGAAGCATCCGCCGGGACAGGGGCACCGCGTCACCATGAACGGCAGTCGCGCGCATCGCGCAGGAACGTCAGGCCTGTGTCGCCCTGAGGTGTTGATGCGGACCGACCCCTGCCGTTGCGCGCGCTGCCGGTGACTCCGCGGTTCACCGGCGGCGCGACCGTTCACGCCAACCATCCCGTGGTCTTGCGGTGCATTTGGCGTTCTGTTCAGCCGCTGACCGCCGCGACGGTGGCGTCCAGGCTGGCGACGTCCTCCACCTGGTGGACCTCGACCGACTTGTCAATCCGCGCCAGCATGCCGCCGAGCACCCGGCCCGGGCCGAACTCGACGAAGCGGCTGTGGCCGGAGCCGATCAGGCCGCGGATGCACTCGACCCAGCGCACGGAGCCGGTGACCTGGCGCACCAGGGTGTCGCGGATGTCGTCGGGCCCGTTGACCGGGCGGGCATCCACGTTGCACCAGACCGGGCGCTCGGGCGCGCGCAGGTCGACCTCCTTGAGCACCGCCGCCAATTGTTCGCGGGCCGGGGTCATGAGGCGGGAGTGATAGGCGCCGGCCACGGCCAGCGGTTTGGCCAGGCGGATGCCGAACTCCTTGGCGCGGGCCACCGCCTGGTCGATGCCCCCGCGGTCGCCGGACACCACGACCTGGCCGGGCGCATTGAAGTTGGCCACCTCCACGCCGCAGGCTTCGGCCAGGCGCATCACATCGGCCTCCTCGCCGCCGATCATCGCGGCCATTGAACCCTCGCTGGCCTCGCACGCCTGCTCCATGAAAAGGCCGCGCTGCTCCACCACCCGCAGCCCGGTGGCGAAGTCAAACGTGCCGGCGGCGGCGTGGGCGGTGAACTCACCCAGCGACAGACCGGCGCAGGCCCCAACCTCCAGCCCCGGGACCCGCTCGCGCAGCAGCTCAAGGCCGACCAATCCATGCAGATACAGCGCCGGCTGGCAGCGCGAGGTCCGGGTCAGTTCCTCCTCCGGTCCCTCGAACATGACCCTGCTGAGGGAGTGGCCGAGCGCCTCGTCGGCCTGGCGGAAACGCTCGGCCGCCGCCGGAAACTGGTCGAAAAACTCCCGGCCCATGCCCGCCCGTTGGGCACCCTGACCGGAAAACAAGGCTACAATGCGTTGACTCATAGGAAAATACGAAGACTCATCGGTGACAGCAGGCCTTCAACTAGCGGCAATGAGCGACGGGAGCAAGGGACTGTTTTGACGGGCGCACTCGCGCAGCAGTTCGGCCGCCCGGGCAATCGCCTCGGACGTGGACAAATCGTCCGGCTTGGCCTGCCAGGCGGCGGCAAAACCGGCTGCGGCCGCTGCATCCTGATCCAGCAGGCCGCACATGGCGATGGCAGGTTTGCCGTGGCGCCGGGCGATGCGGGCGACGCCGGCCGGACCCTTGCCGTTGAGCGACTGATGATCGAAGCGGCCTTCCCCCGTGATGACGAGGTCGGCGGTGGCGATGGCTTGTTCAATCGACGTCAGTTGGGCAATCAGATCAAAGCCCGGCATCAGGCTGGCCCCGAGCAGATGGCGCAGGGTGAAACCCAGTCCGCCGGCGGCGCCGCTGCCGGGTTGATCGATCGCGTCGCCGGGGATCTCGGGACGCAGATGGCGCACCAGCCGGGCGATGTGGGCCAGACGCGCCTCATGGCGCTCGATGTCGGCGGGGGGGATGCCCTTCTGCGGACCGTAGATGCGGGTGGCGCCGTTCGCGCCGAGCAGGGGATTGGTGACATCCACCGCCACCAGCAGCGGGGGAAGCGGCACCACCCCGGAGTCGTCGATGGCCAGGGCCTCAAGCAGCCGGGCCGGCAGCTCATCGATCGGGATGGGCTTGCCGGCCGCATCGAGCCATTGGTAACCGAGCGCCGCCGCCATGGCACAGCCGGCGTCGTTGGTCGCGCTGCCGCCGATGCCCAGAAAGATCGAACCCGCCCCGCGCTCGGCGGCGTGGCGCAGCATTTGACCGGTGCCGGATGTGGAGGCCCGCCACGGATCGAGCGGCAGGTCGGACACCAGATCGAGCCCGGAGGCCGCGCTCATTTCGATCACCGCGACCGGCGCAGTCAAACCGCTGGTTTGGTCTGGTGAATCGTGCTGGTGCCCCGGCAGCTCGTCGATCCAGCCGTAGCGGGTGCGGATGCGGCGGCCGTGCGCGTCCTGTGAATCGAGATCGAGCCAGCGCCCGCCCAGCGCGGTGACCACCGCCTCCGTCGTGCCCTCGCCGCCGTCGGCGATGGGATGATGGATGAAGCCCGGGCACGGCAGGGTGTGCGGCCAGCCGTCGCGCAGACCCTGCTCGATGGCGGTGCAGGCCTGGCTGGCGCTCAGGGAGCGTTTGAATTTGTCGGGAGCCAGGAGGATTTGCATTGCGCCTTGCAACGTTGGGCCGCCGGGCCCGCTTTCAAGAACCGATCCCCGGGCCGGGCTGGTGGTGGTGCGGGCGATCAAGGCGGCCTTGACCTCCGCCACCGACCGGCCCGGGGGAGGGGTCGTGTGACCGGGAGAGATGCCTGCCTTTCGTTCATCATCACGGTTTGATGCCGACGGGTTTGTCGAGCCGGGCGGGGACGTGCCGCGGGATCCGGTGCCGCCCGGGCTCCGTCACCCCCAAGGCCCGGGACGGGCGGCTTCAGGTGCCTTGGCAGCCCCCCTTCTTGAGGTGCGTCGGACTGCTGCAGAATGCCCTGCACGCATTCCAACCCAAGGGTGCCGTTTTCTGCTTGCCGTTGGGCGACCGTGGGTGGCATGGTCGCGCAGTGTCTGGCCGGGCGTTGGTTCACCTCCGCACGGGGAGCATCCCAACCCAAGGCGGGCACCAGCCGGCAACCGGCAACGGCTGCCGCTCCGCTGCCCCGACCGGGCAGCCCGTCGCCCAACAGTTCTCCCCGCTGCCTCTGCGCCAAACGCCACGAACGTGATGGGGCTCAGACCAGGGGAGTGTTCCCCCAGCCGCATCGATCCCACCAACCTGCATTTGGCCCGGACCGGGGCCTCGCCTTGTCAGCTGAAGCAATGAACGAGTTCAATCTGTTCAAATCCCGCCCCGCCAACCTCGGGCATGGCGGCACCATGTGGGCCTGGCTGATGGCGCTTGCCTTGCTCTGGCCCGGCATGGCCGCCCGGCCCGAACCAGCCGGGGAAGGTCGTCCGGATCACGTGCTGTTGATCACGATCGATGATTTGAACGACTGGATCGGCTGCCTGAGCGATGCCGCGGAACCGGGGCAGGCAGGCGGGTCGGTGATTGGCAGGGGCCACCCGCAGGCTTCCACCCCGAACCTCGACCGGCTGGCCAGCCGCGGTGTCCTGTTCACCAACGCCCACTGCCAGGCGCCGATCTGCCTGCCGTCCCGGGTCAGTTTCCTCAGCGGCCTGCGGCCTTCCACCACTGGCAGATACTCCAATGTGCGGCGGTTTGATGCCGACGGGTTTGTCGAGCCGGGCGGGGACGTGCCGTGGCTGACCCGGCGTTTTGAAGCCGGCGGTTACACCGCCTTCATGGC
>SKLO01000420.1 GCA_007123195.1 Verrucomicrobiales bacterium
CACCCTCCATTCATGCCCCAGTCCGGCCGTCGGCGCCAGTGTGGGCCGTGCCAGCAGGTGTCACCGACGAAGGTCCGCTACAAAAGGTCACGCTACAAAAGGTCAGACATTCTGTCGGAATCGGACTTGCGGGCGGGGTTTCTGCCCGGTGGGGAGGCTGGCGGGGTGACCTGGGATGGCGGTCGGCGGCAGCCACGTTGGGCGCGGGCGGTGTGCTTGGGTCCGGCAAGATCCGCTGATGCAGAACCGCGCGGCCGCTCTAGAATACGGCTGCATGAGTTTCCAGATCGATCAGCTTACCATTGCCGTGCTCAAGGGCGGCCCGGGATCCGAACGCGAGGTGTCGCTGGCGTCGGCCAGGAGCGTCGCCGAGGCCCTGCAGGGGCTTGGCGCCCGGGTGTTCGAGGTCGATGTTGCCGGGGCGGACTTCGAATTGCCGGACGGGATCGATCTGGCCTACAACCTGATTCACGGCACCTTCGGCGAGGACGGCGAGGTGCAGGCCGAGCTGGAGCGGCGCGGCGTGCCTTACACCGGCGCCGGAGTGGCCAGCAGCCGGCTGGCGTTCGACAAGGCGGCCAGCAAGGAGCGCTTCGTCGACGCCGGGGTGCCGACGCCGCGCTCGCGGGTGATCGAGCTGGGCGGCGACCCCGCCCCGGCGCCGCCGTTGCCGCTGCCGATGGTGGCCAAACCCTTGCGCGAGGGGTCAAGCGTGGGCGTTCACATCATCCGCGAGCCCGGCGAGCTGCCGCCCGCCTTGGCCGACTTGAGGAGGTTCGGCAAGGAGGCGCTGGTGGAGGAATACATCGAGGGCCGGGAACTGACGGTGGCGATCCTCGACGACGCCGCGCTGCCGGTGATCCACATCCGGCCGAGGTCAGGCTTTTACGACATGAGCAACAAGTATCCGTGGCTCAACCAGGGTGGCGGCACCGACTATTTCTGCCCGGCCGACCTGCCTGACGAAGTCACCAAGGCGGTGCAGCAGGCCGCGCTGGGTGCGCACCGCTGCCTCGGGGTGGAGGTGTATTCACGGGTCGACCTGTTGTTGCGCGAGAGCGACCTGTCGGCGTTCGTGCTGGAGGTCAACACCATCCCCGGCATGACCTCGAGTTCGCTGCTGCCCAAGGCGGCGGCCGCCGCCGGGATCGATTTCCCCGCGCTGTGCGCCGAGATCGCGAGGTTGTCGCTGGCCGAGCCGCGCACACCGGCCGGGGAGTGAGGCCGCGGGGCCTGATCGCTTTGGCCGGACCGTTGCGGCTTCATCCTGTCATGATGGCCAAGGTTGGGGCTACGTGATCCCCTTCGCGGGTCAGCAGACTTGACCCGCCAGCCTTGATACGTATCATGACTGTATGAAATACACCATGAATCTGGATGCCGGACTATTGGATCGGGTGGTGACCATTACCGGGGCGCGGACCAAGACCGAAGCCGTGACCACGGCCCTGCGCGAGGTGGAGCGCCGCGGCCGGCTGATCGAACGGCTGCGGGAGGGATTGGGGGCTTCGGAAGCCGAGCTGCGCGACCTGTTCGACCCCTCCTCCGATCCGGCGGTGCTCAGAGCGGCGGAGGAAAGGCCAACTTACCATGGGCCCCTTTCCAGCAAATCCCCGGGCTCACCTCGGTAGGGGAGTTGGTTTGACGGGGGTGCCATACCCCGCCGCCACGAACCCGCCCCCGACTCACGATGTCTGCAGCTGGTGCAGCCACAAGCGACCGCCGGTGCGGGCGGCCTGGAGGTCGGCGGGCAGGTTGCAGCGGGCCGGCCGGCCGCTGGCGGGATCCGGCTGCAGCAACGCAAGCACCGCGGTGACGGCGGCGTGGTCGATGCCGGGCACGGCGTTGCCTTGCAACCAGAGATGAACCACGCGCCGCCGCAGTGGAGACGGCAGGCGGTTGAGCCGCGCCACCTCAAGGGTGCTGACGCGCCCGGCGCCGGCGGCTCCGGCGGGAGGGTCGCCGACGCTGCCGTGTTGTTCCAGCTCGGCGGCGGCGGCGGCGTGCAGCCAGGCCTCGTCCTCGGCGGCCATGGCGGCAAGCCGGAGCACCACGGGCGCCGGGTCGCGCCGGAACAGGTCGCGCAGCAACGGCACCAGCTGGTGACGCACGCGGTTGCGCAGGAACGCGGGGTCGCGGTTGCTGTGATCCTCGCGAAACTCCAGGCGGTGACGCAGGGCGTAAGCGGTGAGTTCGGCGGCGGGCAGTTCCAGCAGCGGCCGCAGCAGGGTCAGCTCGCGGGCGTCGGCCGCATGGGCCGGATCGCAATCGGGGCCGGATTTGTCCTCGTCGCCGCTGGCGGCGGGCGGTTCACCGGGGGCGATCCGCAGCAGTTGGCGCGGTTGCATGCCGCAGCGACCCATCGAGGCGGCGCCGCGAAACAGGCGCATCAGAATGGTCTCGAACTGGTCGTCGGCGTGATGGCCGAGGATCACCCGCGGGCAGTGGTGGCGGGCGGCGGCGCGGGCGAAGAACCGGTGGCGGGCGTCGCGCCCGGCGGTTTCAAGCGAGCATCGCCCGGCGGCGGCGAGGGCGCGCACGTCGACGTGACCGGTCTCCAGCGGCAGACCGTGGTCGGAGGCAAGGCGGGCGACCAGATTGGCGTCGAGATCGGCCTGGTCCCCGCGCAGGCCGTGGTGCAGGTGGCAGATCGTGAGGTCGCGGTAGCCGGCCTGCACCAGCGCGTGCAGCAGCGACACCGAGTCGACCCCGCCGGACACACCGATGAGGTAGGTCTGGCGGCGCGGCAGCCAGGTGGCGGCGGCCAGTTCAGTCAGCAGGGGGCAGGATGACATCGGATCCGAACCACGGCACCAGCGCTTCGGGCAGGCGCACCGAGCCGTCGGCTTGTTGACCGGTTTCGAGCAGGGCCACCACCAGCCGCGGCAGGGCGGTGCCGGAGCCGTTGAGGGTGTGGCAGAAGTGGTTTTTTCGCGCGTCGTCCTTGAAGCGCAGGTTCATGCGGCGGGCCTGGTAGTCGCCGAAGTTCGAGCAGCTGGAGACCTCAAGGTAACCGCCGTGGCCGGGCGCCCAGATCTCGATGTCGTAGGTCTTGCAGGCGCTGAAGCCGATGTCGCCGGCGCACAGCTCGATCAGCCGGTAGTGCAGGCCGAGGCGTTGGAGCACGGTTTCGGCGTGGTGCGTCAGGGTTTCCAAGGCGGCTTCGCTGTCCTCGGGACGACAGATTTGCACCAGCTCCACCTTGTCGAACTGGTGCATGCGGATCAGGCCGCGCGATTCCTTGCCGGCGGCGCCGGCCTCGCGGCGGAAGCAGGGCGTGTAGGCGGTGTAACGGATCGGCAGGGCGGCGGCGGCCAGCAGTTGCTCGCGCTCGAGGTTGGTGACCGGCACCTCGGCGGTGGGGGCGAGGAACAGATCGCTGTCGGTGACGGCATACATGTCGTCCTCAAACTTCGGCAGCTGGCCGGTGCCCTCCATGCAGTCGCGATGGATCATGAACGGGGTGCTGACCTCGGTGTAGCCGTGCTCGCCACTGTGCAGGTCGAGCATGAACTGGATCAGGGCGCGCTCCAACCTGGCGCCGGCGCCGCGGAAGACGGCAAACCCGCTGCCGGACAACCTGGCAGCGGCCTCGAAATCGAGGATGCCAAGGGTCTTGCCGAGTTCGACGTGATCGAGCGGGGTGAAGTCAAACGAGGGCTGTTCGCCCCAGCTGCGCACCCCGGGGTTGTCGGCCTCGGTCAGGCCGGGCGGGCATTCGGCATGCGGCAGGTTGGGGATTTGCAGCAGCAGGTCGCGTTGTTCGGCGTCGGCGCGGTCGGCATCGTGGCCGATGGTTTCAAGCCGGCCCGCCAGATCGCGCACCTGCTGTTCGAGGTCGGAAGTGTCCTGGCCGTTTTTGCGGCCGATGCCGATTTCCTTCGACAGCCGGTTGCGCTCGGCCTGGAGTTGCTGGCGCTCGGTTTCGGCGGCGCGACGGCTTGAATCGCAGGCCAGCACCTGGTCGATCTTCTGCCAGTGATCGCCGCCACGGGCGCGCAAGCGCTGCTGCACGGCGGCGGGATCTTCGCGAATGAGGCGGATGTCGAGCATGGTCCGACCCTTACCCCGGGGCGGCGCGCCGGCAATGGGAAAGGCGTCAGGGCTGGACCTCTTCAAGAGGATTGTAAGCGATGCCCTGCGCCCAGTCGGCCTTGAGGACCGCCTTGTCCAAGGTGGCGAAACGAAGTTCGTGAGCAGCGGCCAATCTCACCAGGTAGGCAGCGGTCGTGTCCTTGTATCGGGTCACGGCGGGAATCTCAACTGGGTTGAAATCGTCGTGAATCCTGCTCGCGCTCCCCAGTTTCTGGACCAGCGCCAGGTAGCCAACAGCATCCTCGAAATCGGCCGCATAGGCGGGACTCATGCTCACCCGGATGAATCCGAGTTCGGTAATCGGACATGTCATGAACGGTCCAACCGCAGTGAGCCATCTGCGCGCTTTCTGATGCCCGGCGTGGGTTTCCCATGCGGAGGCGAGCAGTAGGTTCACATCGGGGAGCACTCCTCTCATTCGGATAGAATCTCCTTCACTCGTTCGGGCGTCATCTCCGGCGCCCCTTTGGGAGCGGTCAGGATGGGAAGCCCGTCCGCGCCGATCCTGCAGCCGGCCCTGGCGCGGGTTTCGGGCGTCAAAATGATCTTCTCACCGTCCACCTCGCACTGAAGCCTGTCGCCGACATGGAGCCCGAGCATCCGCCGCAGTTCCAGCGGGATCACCAATTGCCCCTTGCTTGACAAAGTCGTGGTCGCCATGACCAATTCTTACTTGGCTTACCGTCGATGGCAACAGGCTTCTTTGTGCCATCAGTGTCGTCGTGGATGCGGAACCCGCTGCCCCAAGTGGGTGAGTGAGTGGGTGCAGTCGTTGCCGTTGTCGTCGGAGGCGGGGCCGTGATTCGACCCGTGCGATGAAGGGGGTAGCCGAGGGGCGGCCACCATGAGGCACCCTGGAAGGCTGCCCCCACGGCTTGAGGCACCCTGGAAGGCTGCCTCCACGGCTGAGGCACCCTGGAAGGCTGCCTCCACGGTTGAGGCACCCTGGAAGGCTGCCTCCACGGTTGGCCGGGGGTGCTGCGGAGGGGTCACGGGCGGCGGCGGCGGAGCAGCAGGCTGCC
>SKLO01000551.1 GCA_007123195.1 Verrucomicrobiales bacterium
GAGGGATGGCATCGAACTCCCCGGTGGCGGCGAAGATGAAACTCATCAGGAACGCCATCAGCAGGCCCGCGCCCACCGCCACCAGCAGGGTCTGCCGCATGATCAGGGGGTTGGTCACCAGTGCGATGTCCCTCTCCCAGGTGATGGTTTCGTCTGGGCAGGTCGCAGCGGCACCGGCTGCCGCCGTGCCGCAGGATTGGCAATAACGATCGTCGGGGTTGAGGGTGGCTCCGCAGCCCGGACAAATGGCAGGGGAACTTGTTTTCATGAGCGCTGTTCGGATTGGAGGTTCGCACCGCAGGATCTGCAGAAGCGGGCGTCGGCCGACACCGCCCCGCCGCATCGGGGGCAGAAGCCTGGTGCCTGGTGAACCGGAACCCGACCGGGCGACGACAAGTCGCGCAAGCGGCTGACAAGGCTGGCGAGGTCAAATACGGTCTCCATCGTGAACCCGTCCTCCCGCGGGCCTGGTTCGGCGCGCCCGATCAACTGATCCATCAGGTCAACCACGACATCGGGCGACACACAGGCCAGCGACACCTTCTCCTGATCCAAATCACCCAGATCCGCCAGCCAGACCCCATCCGGAGTCAGCCATCCGCCGACGAGGCTGATCTGAGATTCCGATTGATTGCCAAGAACCTGTGAAACCAAACCGAAATGCATCCGGTTGACGAATTCCCCCGACAAGCGGTTCAGTTCCCCAGGCACTGCAAACAGGGGTTCACCCAAATCCGGCGCAACGATCTTTCGGAGCGCTCCCTCGCGTACCATGTCATCCAGCAATTGCGGCAAACGGGATGCGAAATCGTCGGGGACGCGGGCTGGAGCGAGCCGACGGAACAGCGAGACACTCCAGCCCGGGTCCGGGCTAGCTATCCCATTCGCCCAAGCCTTGGCGATCTGCCCGGCGTCCACTCCAGCGGGAACGCCGGGCAGCCGCAAGAGGCGTCGTGCCAATGCCACCTCGCAGCAGGCGTCGAGGCAAGCGGTAAGCGTCCAGAAATGATCGGCCGCCACCTCGATCCGCGCCGGTTCGGGATCGGCCACCAGCTCCAATGACAAATGCGGGAACAAGCCGGCCCTCACTTCCTCCAGGCTCACGGGCCCGGTGAGACGAACCGTCTCCGGATGGATCTCCACCAGAAAGCCCGGTCCATGCGCTTCATCATCAGGAAAGACATACTGCCCCACGAAGCTGGAATTGCCGTCGCCAAAAATCACCGCGATGACACGGTGCGGGTCCAGCAGGGCCGGCACCGACCAGATCCATTCGCCTTGCAGCGACTCCCAGATCGACGCCAGAGCTTCCGGGTCGGCTGGTCCATCGCAGACTGGAAGACGCGCCAACGGCGAAAGGGGGCCGCAGGCTGGCATGACCGTTCCGAAGAGGCCCTGCAGCCCGCGGACAGGCAGATCCAAAGACCGGCGCGGCCTCGGGGTCTGCTTCCCGCCGCTGGTCATCTCACTGTGTTCCATCATGTCGGTTTGGTCCTCCATTGATCCATTTTTCTGCCTTATGGTGCCTTGTGACCAAGTCGAACCATGAGGTCGTCGGGCGTCCGGATGCCCGCTCTGCGAAGTAGCTGGTCGGCAAGGTAAGGATCCTTCTGACCCGCCACGGCACGCAGCAGCCGGGCCGTGGGCGCATCCAAGGGAAGGCCCACGGAATGCGCACGATTGGCATACTTCACCATCTGGTTCATTTCCCCTGATTCGTAGGCGTGGCGGAGCCCGTCGAGCTGGATTTCACGGACCAGCGGCCATTGCTCGCGGGGCACTGTCACGGGCCGGCCCTGATGGCCCTCCCACGCCATCAAGCCGGGTGAATCCGCGCCTCCGCCTTGGGCCAGGCGTGCCTGCAGCACCGACTCCCGACCTTGCTGGGAGATGTGGGGTGAGACGACCACTTTTCCTTTGGCGGTGACATGGACCTGGTAACGCCCCCCGGTGCCGGTGGTCTGGCCGATGTTCTCCAGAGTCACCTGCACATTCGGCGCCGCTCCGCCCGGATCTGCCAATCCGACTTGAGGCCGGTAGATGTTCACGTCGAGTGATCTTTGCGAAAATCCGGCGCGGGCCGCCTCCTCGCGAAGGATTTGCGCGGAGCGCTCCTTGGTGACATGCTTCAGTCCGAGCATGGTCGAGTCGAGGTCGGCATTGACGTTGGATCCCCTGATCAGCGTGCGGCTTCCCTGGGTGGCATTGAAGGTCTGGAACGATGTCGGAGGCTTGCCTCCCTGCTCCAGGATGGCGCGGGCCTCCTCAATGAGCATCCGCCTTTGGGCGGCCTGCATCACCTGGTCCTGAATCTGGAGCTTGCGGGCGGTGATCAGGGTGTGTGCATCCTTCCCCATGAGTCCGGCCCTCCGAAGATCGTAGAGCGTCTGACCGCCGTCGTTGTTGCGAATCAGATCGTCCACGACTCTCGAAAGGCGGGGGTTTTTCTCGAGAACCCGCTGCACCTGCTGATAGGTGGTCGACTTGGCAACGTCGGGGGCGATTCCATTCAGGTCGCCCACGCCGCGGATCGTCGCCTCGGCGTTCCGCGCCTCGGTCAGCGACGCCTCGAGGGGGCGGGTCAGGGACCGTTGCTTGCCGGGGCGAATCGATCGATCCGCCCTGATCTCGGCAAGCTTTTTCTCTGCCGCCGCCGTCCGCGCGTGCTGCATGGACGCCAACTGTTCGAGGGACTGGGCGGTGCGCACGGAGGGGATCAGGCTGGGAACCTTTCCCAGCCCGGGCACCGGTGACGCCGCGACACCACGGAGGGCCGGCAGCATCAGCAGCCGGGCGCCCTTGACCACCGCCGCCGGAAAGGCCCACAGCCGTTCCTCAAGGGATGCGTTGCGGTCGAAAAGGGATTTCAACTCCTCGACCGGCAGCATCTCCCTGCCCACCGAGGACCAAAGGTCATCCCAGCTCCGGCGCAAGGTGTCCAGACCCACACCGACGATCGAGCGCCCACCAATGATGCTCCGTCCGCTTGAGACATCGTTGTAAATCTCGCGGCCCAGCCGTCCGATTTCAACATAGCCGCTCAGGATATTTCCAATCGTGGAGACAATTCCCTGGGGAATCATGGCCAGACCTTGCAGGAAACCGCCCACCCCGTCCTTGAGCGCGGTTCCGGCATCCGCGATGGTTTGTCCTGTCGCTTGCACATAAGGGTTTTCCACCACGTAGCCGACGGCGTTCATGAGCTTGTCGGCGAGAGTCTCCGCCCCTGCATCGAGAAGCGGTGTGCCACCGGCGATACCGGCGTCGGGGGGAAACTCGGGGAAATCCGGTAGCTGCAGTCCACCGATCACCGTCAGTGGCCGCCGCGACGGTGCCAGGCCTGCTGCGAGTTCCGCTGCAGACCGTGGTGGTGGAGGCGTGTTTTCTTTGTCGTCCGGTCCGCTGCGGGGCCCCTCCGCAGGTCCGCCGCCTGTCATCGGACTGCCCGGCGGCGCGGGGGCGAGTCCGCCCAGCAGTCCGATGAGGATGGCCACAAGTCCCGGTGCCAGCACACCGACCAGTGCCTGGGTCATGTCTGCCGGTCCCGGCAGGTCGCCGATGCCGCCAAGGCCCGGCACAGGCCCCGCGGCCACCTCTCCATAAGCAGGGAGCGCGGCGCTGACCACCTTCGGCCGGCCCTGGTATGTCACGCGCAGTTCGACCGTGGTCCGGCTGCCGTCCCAGATGACCGAGTGGGCTGCTTGTCCGTTGATGTAGAGCGTCGCCCATACCGGTTCGGACAGCGGGCCTCCGTCGGCGGCGGAGATGGTGTATGACGGCGAGAGAACATCGCCCGGCTTGAGATCGGTGGGCAGGTGGATGATTGCCAGAATGGGTTCCCCAGCCTCTTCAGGCCCCGGTGCCACCGGTGCCTCATCAAATCTCAACGCGGCAAGAACCTGGGGTATTTCCCCCCTCCACTTCTCCATATCGGGACCCGTGAAGCTACTCTCCACGAGTATGTTGTGGTTATCGGTCTGCACTAAAAAGCCTTCGGTAAATGTGGCCACATAGAAGGTGATTGGCGGGACGGCGGGCATCTCAAATTGGTAGCGTAGTGCTGGAAAACCTTGGAAATCCACCTCGCTGGCGCGAAAGTTGACTACGCTCGAACCTTCCACCGGTTTGTCGCTTGATTCCGGGGGAATGCCCGCGTTGACCCGTTGCCGCGTTCGGGCATACACATCGAGGGGTTTGGCCACGATCCGGATCTGTGCGGTTCCCTCCGTGAAATACTCGCCGGCCACGAGTTCCAACACCCGCCCTTCACCCAACCGGGAGGTATCGTGAGTGGTCCAGCCTGAGGGCAGCGGTCCCACGGTAACCTGCAACGTGCTTTCATCCTGTGCCCATGCCTGGCCGAGAAAACAACAGCCTGCCAGCAAACCGGCCAAAAGCCAATTGCCCTTTCCGATCGCTGGACGTTTCATTCTCATCGGGTTTGCAAAATGCCTGGTGCCACGGAAAGCAGCACCATCCAGGCAGCCGCCAGAATGGCGGCGCCCAGGGACGGCAACAGCGCGGCGAACCAGTTCTGTTTCCCAAGTTTGGCCAGCTCCGCCCCGGCCATGGCGCCGCTGATCATCAGGCCAGCCGAGGCGAAGGCCTGCACGGCGCTCCAGCCCAGGCGCAGTTCGGCGAACGCGGCCAGCACGGTGAAGGGGACCAACATCAGGAAGCCCGTGTCCACCGCCCTGCGAATGGCGGCCGCGCCGTGGTCGCGGCGGATGGCGGGGTGGAAGATCACCAGGGTCCAGCCGTAGATCGAGCGCCCGATGACGCCCAGCGCCAGCGCCAGCAGCACGACACCCGCCAAAGCCACGGGCTCGGGCTCACCATGCCGGCCCAACAGCCAGCCAAGGATCGCAAAACAGGCGGGAATCGGCAGACGCCGTATCAAGCCGCGCCGTGAACGTCCGCGACCGTGCGCAATGTATCCGCCGTCGACACCAGGGGCGGCCGTTGAGGTTGGTGGGGTTGATTTCATTCTTCGACCTTGCCTCCGACTCGGGATTCAGGTTGTTCCGCATGACCGCCCGTGGGCGACGGGGCGGGTGCCAGAACCAGGCGGAATCCGGTGATGTTGTTCCGCCAGGCGGGGCGCTGGCTTGA